>WTIB01000270.1:18810-20061 GCA_011522905.1 Crocinitomicaceae bacterium
ATCACCTCTTTGAGCAGTGGTTTTGATGCTTTTATCTTTTGTTGTTCAGGAAAGCCCTTATGAAATTTAGTTCCGCAATCGAATCCCTTAATTTGCATTTGAGACATTCTGTAGATATTGTATCGTGTTTCGTCTTCAATGGGATTGCCCTGTGGATCAAAGCAAAAATCCTTGTGGAAATAGGGTTCGTGAGAAATAACGAGCTGTCCTTGATTGTTCACCACCACATCCCATTCGATACCGTCAACACCTCTTTTAATGGCTTCTCTGAATCCCTCAATGGTATTTTCAGGCATCACACCTCGGCATCCCCGGTGTCCGACGACCATGATCGTATTTTGTGCAATTGTGCTCATTTGAAGCGATAAACATAAGATAATCAAAAAGTATTTCATCCTGTTGGTTTGGTGCATAAAAAAGGCCACATGCGTGGCCTTATCAGTATATTTTTTGTGGACATTAAATTTGTCCCATCATTCCTTTTTTAAGCTTTGCTTGAGCAGGTTTGTTTCCTAACCAGATGGCAAACAATGCTTTTTTGAATGGCAATCCTTCAACAATACCTTTGAGTGCGCCGTTTATAATTACAGCAGTTCCTTTTCCTGGCTTGTAAATCATTAAGATTTCGTCATTCACTTTGAAAGGAGCCGCAAAAAAGCTCTTAAATTTCTTTATCTGCGCTGGTGTAGCATTGTAAGGAGCTGCATTGACAAATCCTTCTTTTACAGACTCATTGAATTTATCACGCGTTACTTTACTTGAAACAATTACAATTTTAATCGCTTGAGCCGCATCGGCATTAATTACCTTTTTGGCATCCATGGTGGGTTTATTTAGATAAAGGCCCGCAACATACAAGTCAAGTGTGTACTTTTCACGCAGACCACATCCATTAAAGTATAGTGATCCTGTTTTGGTCTTTAGTTCTGGCGGAAAGGTAACTCCCGAGATTTTTCTTCCTTGAGCTGATGCTACGCTCGTCATGGATAGCATTAGTAATGAGATGAATAATGTTTTCATGTATTTATTTTTAAAAATTAATAAACAAGTATTTCAATGTCGAGTGATACAATTACCGTGCTAAAATAAAGAATCGTTCGGTACATATCACATTTGATTTGTTATATTTAACTAAAATTAGTGTGTTATGATAAAAATTTTAGCTGTTCTTTTACTTGCTATTGCAGGTTTTTACCTGGGTTATAAGCTTTATAAATCCAACAAAGAAAATGACCAAACGGTTTCGATGTA
>WTIB01000129.1 GCA_011522905.1 Crocinitomicaceae bacterium
AAGCTTGATTTTCTCTATATCCCAATTTTCTTTTTTTGCCGCTTGAAGACAGTTGTTCGAAAGGTTTTTTATTAATTCTGGATTATTTTTTAGGGACATTATTTTTTTTGCAATTTCAGTCGGGGTGATTTCATCATGAATAATTCCAATGTTATGTTCTGAGATGAATTTCTCAATTTCTTTCAATTTATTACTGAGGATTGGTGTTCCCGCATGCATGTAATCAAAAAGCTTATTTGGCAGTGCAAGTTCATGATTCATGTTAACGGCCTTATCCATTAACAAACCTAGATCTGCAGTTTGCGTTATTTTCATAAGTTCTTGGTAAGGTCTTCTAGAAATAAAAATAACTGATGCTGAAAGATGATTTGTTTCAACAAGTTCCTTAGCCTTGGGCAAGATATCTCCATCACCAACAATAAGGAGTTTGCAGTTTTCAGTATGTTTCATGGCGAGAATGGATTCTTCAATGCCACGATCTTGATTCAAGCCTGACCCTTGAATAATAAGAACGAAATCTTCTTCTTTCAAATGTAAAGAGGTTTTACTCACATTACTTGACCGTTCATATAACGGGGGGATGTTTCTTACTACATGAACAGGAACCTTATATTTTTTACTGTAAATGTCAGCTATCGACTCATTCACTGTAATCACCGTTTTAAGTTTAGGAAAAATCCATTTTTCTATTGTTAACCAAATTCTTCTCTTTAAATAACTGTTTTTCAACTCACTCACTTCAGTGAATAATTCATGGGTGTCATAAATTATTTTTGCCTTTGGTTTCAATAGATAGGCAGAAAAACACGCTGGTAATGTATCGAGATCATTAGCGTAAATGAGCGAGGTTTTTCTAAAAAGGAGAAAAAATAACAGTCTCAGGTTTAAAAAGAAGTAAAATAACGGGCCAGATTCAAACCAAAGCTTCATGCGTCTTACTTCGTATGTTCTTGAAGGCATTTGAGGACTATTTTTTTTTGTTCGCCCTATCAAAACAACCTTATAATCAAGGCTTTCTAATACTAGGCATGTCTTCGCAACCCGATTATCCGTAATCAAATCATTAGAAACGCAAACAATGGCATTTTTTTTCACTTTCATAAAAGATAGGACAAATAATTGATTTTCTCAACGAACATAAATGAATTCAAAGATTAAAAATATTAATAAAATAGTTTGTGATAAAAAAAACTTTCATACATTTGCAGTCCCAAAAATAGATGTTTTGGGAGAACTACGTTCTTTTTTTTGTGGTATCAACAATATTGCCGATGTAGCTCAGTTGGCCAGAGCAGCTGATTTGTAATCAGCTGGTCGGGGGTTCGAATCCCTCCATCGGCTCGTATAAATGTTGGGGAGATACTCAAGCGGCCAACGAGGACAGACTGTAAATCTGTTGGTTTTACCTTCGCAGGTTCGAATCCTGCTCTCCCCACAGAAAGAAAATAAGCGGGAGTAGCTCAGTTGGTAGAGCGTCAGCCTTCCAAGCTGAATGTCGCGAGTTCGACCCTCGTCTCCCGCTCACTTTCATTTGGGCCGCCGGTGTAGCTCAGGGGTAGAGCGCTTCCTTGGTAAGGAAGAGGTCACGAGTTCAAATCTCGTCATTGGCTCAAAGTAAAAAAATTGCGCTTGCGCAGAATTATGAATAAATAAATTATTAATTAAGTAACAAATAGAAAAATGGCAAAGGAAAATTTTAATCGTTCCAAACCACACGTGAACATTGGTACAATTGGTCACGTAGATCACGGTAAAACAACTTTGACAGCTGCGATTTCAAGCGTATTGTCAAACCAAGGTCTTGCAGAAGCAAGAGATTTTACCTCAATTGACAACGCTCCTGAAGAGAAAGAGCGTGGTATTACTATTAACACAGCTCACATTGAGTATGAAACAGCGAATCGTCATTACGCGCACGTTGACTGTCCTGGTCACGCCGATTACGTAAAGAACATGGTTACTGGTGCTGCTCAAATGGATGGTGCTATTCTAGTTGTTGCTGCAACTGATGGTCCAATGCCACAGACTCGTGAGCATATCCTTCTAGGAAGACAAGTTGGTGTTCCAAGATTGGTTGTATTCATGAACAAAGTGGATATGGTGGATGATGAAGAGCTATTAGAATTGGTTGAAATGGAGGTAAGAGAATTACTTTCTTTCTATCAGTACGATGGTGACAACACTCCAGTTATTCAAGGTTCTGCACTTGGTGCATTGAACAATGAAGAAAAATGGGTTGCTACCGTAAACGAATTAATGGAAGCTGTTGATACATACATTGAACTTCCTCCTCGTGATGTTGATAAGCCATTCTTGATGCCAGTGGAAGACGTATTTACGATTACTGGTCGTGGTACAGTTGCTACAGGAAGAATTGAGACAGGTGTATGTAACACTGGAGATCCAGTTGAAATTCTTGGAATGGGAGATGAGAAGTTAACATCTACTGTTACTGGAGTTGAAATGTTCCGTAAAATTTTGGATAGAGGTGAAGCTGGAGATAATGTAGGTATCCTTTTAAGAGGTATTGAGAAAGCTCAAATCAAAAGAGGAATGGTTATCTGTAAGCCAGGTTCAACTAAGCCACATCAAGAATTTAAGGCTGAGATTTATGTATTGAAGAAAGAAGAAGGTGGACGTCACACTCCTTTCCATAACAAATACAGACCTCAATTCTATTTCCGTACAACTGATGTTACAGGAGAAATTCTATTAACTGATGGTCGTGAAATGGTTATGCCAGGAGACAACGTTACAATCAACGTTAAATTGATTGTACCTGTTGCCATGAATCAAGGTTTACGTTTCGCAATTCGCGAAGGTGGTAGAACTGTTGGAGCTGGACAGGTTACGGAAATCGTTTCGTAAAAAAAATATATAAGTTTAAAATTAGGGGAGTGTTCGCGCTCCCCTTTTTAAACGGGTGTAGCTCAGCTGGTAGAGTAGTGGTCTCCAAAACCATTGGTCGTGGGTTCGAATCCTACCGCCCGTGCAGGATTAAAAAAAGATACTAATGAAAGTGATTGGGTACATACAAGAGACGTACAATGAGTTGGTTCATAATGTGACATGGCCAACATGGGAAGAATTACAGAACAATACAGTTCTTGTTGTAGTCGCGTCTATTATATTGGCACTTACCATTTTTGTTATGGATAAAGTTTTTGGAAATGATCCAAACTTTTGGTGGAATGGAGTTCTCGGATATATTTACAATTTTTTCTAATTGATTGAAATGAGTGAAGTTACTAAAAAATGGTATGTCGTTCGCGCGATAAGTGGAAAGGAAAAAAGGGTAAAGGAATATCTTGAAATAGAGATGGGGCGAATGAAAGCTTTGGATGAGAATATCGACCAGGTTTTAATTCCAACCGAGAAGATATTTCAGATCCGAAACGGAAAAAAAGTAAATAAAGAAAGAGCATATCTTCCAGGTTATGTGTTGATTGAAGCGGCTTTGGTTGGAGAGGTGAAGCATGTAATCAGAAGCATACCAAATGTAATTGGATTTTTAGGTACAGAAAAGGGTGGTGAACCCGTACCTATGAGAATGTCGGAAGTCAATCGTATTTTAGGTAAGGTTGATGAGCTGGCAGAAACAGAGGAGGAATTGAAAATTCCATTTGTGGTTGGGGAGTCTGTAAAAGTTATTGATGGTCCTTTTAATAACTTCAGCGGTGTAATAGACGACATCAATGAAGATAAGAAGAAGTTAAAAGTGATGGTTAAGATTTTCGGACGAAAAAATCTTCTCGAGCTGAGCTATATGCAGGTTGAGAAGGAAAGTTAATTTGTATTAACCGTAGGAGTGAACTAGATGATTAAAGCTTCCCATCGTTAAGGTTCATGTTTGACTACACAATTTAATATATATGGCTAAAGAAGTAGCAGGATTGATCAAATTACAGATCAGAGGCGGTGCAGCTAACCCGGCCCCTCCCGTTGGACCAGCACTTGGTGCGAAGGGAGTGAATATCATGGAGTTTTGCAAGCAATTTAATGCAAGAACTCAGGATAAGCCAGGTAAAGTAGTACCAGTCGTAATTACAGTATACAGCGACAAATCGTTTGACTTTGTCTTGAAGACTCCACCAGCAGCAGTGCAAATCATGGAGCAAATTAAAATCAAAAAAGGTTCATCCGAGCCTAATCGTATGAAAGTAGGTTCTATCACTTGGGATCAAATTAGAACGATTGCGGAAGATAAGCTTCCTGATTTAAATTGCTTTACTGTTGATTCTGCAATGATGATGGTTGCGGGTACTGCACGTAGCATGGGTGTGAATGTAAAGGGTAAAAACGCTCCAAAATCTAAATAATTTACGTTATGAAAAAAATGACAAAAAATAGAAAAGAGATTTTTGGTAAGCATGATTTATCAAAAGCATACTCATTACAGGATGCTTGTAACTTAGTTAAGGATATTTCCACAACAAAGTTTGATGCATCTATAGATATGTGTATTCGTCTTGGAGTTGATCCAAGAAAAGCAAATCAAATGGTTAGAGGCACAGTTGCTTTGCCACACGGTACAGGTAAGGATGTGAAAGTTCTTGTGCTTTGTACTCCAGATAAGGAGGAAGAAGCTAAAGAGGCTGGAGCAGATTATTACGGATTGGATGAGTATATCGCGAAGATTAAGTCTGGATGGACTGATGTTGACGTGATTATCACAATGCCATCTGTAATGGGTAAGGTTGGTGCTCTTGGACGAATTTTAGGACCAAGAGGATTGATGCCTAACCCGAAAACTGGAACTGTTACTATGGAAGTTGGTAAAGCTGTAAATGAAGTTAAATCCGGAAAAATCGACTTTAAAGTTGACAAGTATGGAATCATTCATTCATCGGTTGGAAAAGTAAGCTTTGACGGGGATAAAATCCGCGATAATGCGAACGAACTTCTCCAAACTTTGTTGAAAATGAAGCCTTCATCTGCAAAAGGGACCTATTTTAAGAGTATTTATATTACTTCTACAATGAGTCCTGGAATTCAAATTGATGCAAAGTCTGTTAACGCTTAATACTTAAGAAAATGACAAGAGAAGAAAAAGCAAAGTATATAGATGAGTTGACCTCGGATTTATCTGAGTCCAATGTATTCTATTTGACGGACACTGCAGAGCTTACAGTGGAAGCTGTGAATTCATTACGAAGAAAATGTTTTCACGCCAACATTCGTATGCGTGTAGTAAAGAATGCACTTTTGGAAAAGGCTATGGATAAAGTAGAAGGTAAAGACTTCGGAGCATTGAAAGATGTTCTGAAAGGAGCTACTTCTATTATGTTGTCAGAGTCATCAAGTGCACCGGCTAAAATGATTAAAGATTTTCGTAAGAAAAACGATAAGCCCATTTTAAAAGGAGCATACGTTGAGGAAGCAATTTTTATCGGTGACGATCAATTAAAGACCCTAGAGTCCATGAAAAGTAAGGATGAACTTATTGGGGAAATTATTGGATTGTTACAGAGTCCTGCCAAAAATGTATTGTCTGGATTGAAAGGTGCTGGTGGTAAACTCGCTGGTATCATGAAAACGCTCGAAGAAAGAGCATAATTAATTATTATTAAACCTTTTTAAATTAAAATAAAATGGCTGATTTAAAGCAAATTGCAGAAACGTTAGTTAACTTGACAGTTAAAGAAGTAAGTGAGTTAGCGACGATAATGAAAGATGAATACGGAATTGAACCTGCTGCTGCAGCAGTTGCAGTTGCTGGTGGTGCTGCCGCTGGTGGTGGTGACGATGCTGGTGAAGCTAAAACAGAGTTCGATGTAATCTTAAAAGCTGGTGGACCTAGTAAATTAGCAGTAGTTAAACTTGTAAAAGAACTTACTGGTACAGGTCTTAAAGAGTCTAAAGACATGGTCGATAACGCTCCTACTACATTAAAAGAAGGAGTTGCTAAAGACGAAGCTGAAGGGCTTAAAAAATCTCTAGAAGAGGCTGGCGCTGAAGTTGAGATTAAGTAATCAATTTATATTATTTACAGGAAAGGCACCGCAAAATGCGGGTGCCTTGTCCTGTTTTAAACGGTCTTCTGTTAAAGGTAGGCTCAATCACTAACTAAAAACATAAATCCTTGGCAACATCAAATAATTCAACCCGAATTAATTTTGCATCGAGCAAAAATCAATTTGATTATCCGGATTTCTTAGAAATCCAATTAAAATCTTTTAGGGAATTTTTCCAGTTGGAAACAACACCTGAAAATCGTGAGAGTGAAGGACTATTTAAGGTTTTCGCTGAAAATTTTCCAATTACTGATACCCGAAACCAATTCGTTTTGGAATTTTTGGACTATTTCATCGATCCACCAAGATATTCCATAGAAGAGTGTATTGAGAGAGGTTTAACTTATAGCGTACCTCTGAAGGCGAAATTGAAGCTGTATTGTACTGATCCAGAACACGAAGATTTTGAAACAATAGTTCAAGATGTTTACTTGGGTACTATTCCGTACATGACCCCAAAAGGTTCTTTTGTGGTGAATGGAGCGGAGCGGGTTATTGTATCCCAACTGCACAGATCTCCGGGGGTATTCTTTGGACAGTCACGACACGCAAATGGAACAAAGCTATATTCAGCAAGAATTATTCCTTTCAAAGGATCGTGGATAGAATTTGCAACGGATATTAACAATGTCATGTATGCATACATTGACAGAAAGAAAAAATTGCCTGTTACAACCTTATTTAGGGCTATTGGTTATGAAACCGATAAAGACGTTCTAGATATATTTGGTTTAGCAGATGAGGTTAAGGTGAACAAAACCAACCTCAAAAAACTTGTAGGTAGAAAATTAGCTGCAAGAGTATTAAAAACATGGATTGAAGACTTCGTTGATGAAGATACAGGTGAGGTTGTATCTATCGAAAGAAATGAGGTTATTTTTGATCGTGAATTGGTAATTACTGAAGAGCATCTTGAGGCTATAATGGAGTCTGGTGCGAAATCAGTTACATTGCACAAAGAGGATATCAATAGTGCGGATTACACCATAATTTATAACACGCTTCAAAAAGATATTTCAAATTCTCAAAAAGAAGCAGTAGAGCACATCTACAGACAATTGAGAAATGCAGATCCCCCCGATTACGAAACAGCAAAAGGTGTTTTTGAAAAATTATTCTTTTCGGATACGCGTTATGACTTAGGGGAAGTAGGACGTTTCCGTTTGAACAAAAAATTAGGTATCGATCAGTCTGAAGAGTCAAGAGTTTTGACAAAAGATGACATGATTTTGATCATCAAATACCTTATTGAGTTGATAAACTCAAAAGCAGATGTAGATGATATTGATCACTTATCAAATCGTCGTGTTAGAACCGTAGGAGAGCAATTGTATTCGCAGTTCGGTGTTGGTTTGGCAAGAATGGCAAGAACCATTAGAGAAAGAATGAATGTTAGGGATAATGAAGTATTTACTCCAATTGATTTGATCAATGCGAAAACTTTATCTTCTGTAATCAATTCCTTCTTTGGAACAAACCAGTTGTCTCAATTTATGGATCAAACGAATCCACTATCTGAGGTAACCCACAAAAGAAGATTATCAGCACTTGGACCTGGAGGTTTATCTAGAGAAAGAGCTGGTTTTGAGGTAAGGGATGTTCATTACACGCATTATGGAAGGTTGTGTACAATTGAGACACCTGAAGGACCAAACATTGGTTTGATTTCTTCTCTTTGTGTATTTGCCAAGGTAAATAAACTAGGATTTATAGAAACTCCATACAGGGAAGTTGAAAAAGGAATTGTTCAATACAAGAAAGACCCAATATACTTAGCTGCTGAAGAAGAGGATTCGAAAACGATTGCTCAGGCAAATGCTCAGGTTGATGATAAAGGAAACTTCCTTTCTGATGTTGTTAAAGCAAGATTTGAAGGTGACTTCCCAGTAGTAGAGCCAGGAAAGCTCAATTTAATGGATGTTGGTGCCAACCAAATTGCGTCTATTGCGGCATCTTCAATTCCATTCTTGGAGCATGATGATGCCAACAGGGCATTGATGGGATCCAATATGCAGCGTCAAGCAGTTCCATTATTGAAACCAAATTCACCAATCGTGGGAACGGGAATCGAACAGCTTGTTGCCGAAGATTCACGTGTATTGATCAATGCTGAAGGTTCAGGTATTGTGGAGTATGTTGATGCGAACGAAATTGTAATCCGATACGATTGGAATTCGGAAGATAAATTAGTGAGCTTTGAAAGTGAAGTCACAAAGTATTCATTGACTAAATTCATGAAAACGAATCAGAGTACTTGTATCAATCTAAAGCCAATTGTTGAAAAAGGGGATAAGGTTGTTGAAGGACAAGTTCTTTGTGAAGGATATGCCACTCAGAAAGGAGAATTGGCTCTAGGTCAAAATTTAAAGGTTGCTTTCATGCCATGGAAGGGATACAACTTTGAGGATGCCATTGTAATCTCTGAAAAAGTGGTTCGTGATGATGTATTTACCTCAATTCATATCGATGAGTATTCATTGGATGTCAGAGATACGAAAAGAGGAATGGAAGAACTCACTGCGGATATCCCTAATGTGAGTGAAGAAGCGACAAAAGACTTAGATGAGAATGGTTTAATTAGAGTGGGAGCTGAAATTAAAGAAGGCGATATTCTTATTGGTAAGATCACACCTAAAGGTGAAACTGATCCATCTCCTGAAGAAAAACTTCTTCGAGCGATATTTGGAGATAAAGCAGGTGATGTTAAGGATGCTTCATTAAAAGCTGGCCCTTCTCTTAGAGGTGTTGTTATTGAGAAAAAATTATTCTCAAGAGCCGTAAAAGATCGTAAGTCTAAATCACAGGACAAACCATTACTTGAGACGATCGATAAAGAGTATGAAAGTGATTTGGCTTCTTTGAAGTCTAAGCTCGCTGAAAAACTTATCAAAATTGTTGGAGATAAAAAATCAGCAGGTGTATTCAATAACTTCAAAGAAGAATTGATCAAGAAAGGGACTAAGTTTTCTGCGAAATCATTGACTTCATTAGATTATTCAATTGTAAATCCATTGAATTGGACAGCAGATGAAAAAACGAATCAATTGATTAGTCGTGTGATACACAATTACAATATCAAGGCAAATGACCTATTAGGTAATTATAAGCGTCGAAAATTCCATATATCAGTTGGAGATGAATTGCCAGCAGGAATCATCAAGATGGCTAAGGTTTATGTTGCTAAGAAAAGAAAACTGAAGGTTGGAGATAAGATGGCAGGACGTCACGGAAACAAAGGTATTGTTGCCAATATTGTTCGCCAAGAGGATATGCCTTTCTTAGAGGACGGAACTCCCGTGGATATCGTTCTTAATCCATTAGGTGTACCTTCTCGAATGAACCTTGGACAGATATACGAAACTGTTCTTGGTTGGGCTGGTGAAAAATTAGGCATGAAGTTTTCTACTCCAATTTTTGATGGAGCAACTCCTGAGCAAATCAATGAGTGGACAGATAAGGCTGGCGTTCCAACTTCCGGTAAAACTTATTTATATGACGGAGGAACGGGTGAAAGATTCCATCAACCAGCGACGGTTGGGGTAATCTACATGCTGAAATTATCACATATGGTTGATGATAAGATGCATGCTAGGTCAATAGGACCTTATTCACTTATCACCCAGCAGCCTCTTGGAGGTAAAGCTCAGTTTGGTGGTCAAAGATTTGGAGAGATGGAGGTATGGGCACTAGAAGCCTTTGGTGCATCGAATATTCTTCAGGAAATATTGACCGTTAAGTCAGATGATGTAATGGGTAGAGCTAAGGCATATGAATCTATTGTGAAGGGAGACAATATTGGAGAACCAGGAATTCCTGAGTCATTCAATGTATTGCTTCACGAATTAAGAGGTTTATGCCTTAATGTAACAATGGATTAATAAAAGATTAAAAACGAATTATCTATATAAAATGGCTTTCAAAAAAGAAACACCAAAAAAACAAAGTAGCTTTAATAAAATCACAATTTCATTGTCTTCACCAGAAATTATTCTGGAGAATTCAAGTGGTGAGGTTTTAAAGCCGGAAACCATTAATTATCGAACATACAAGCCTGAAAGAGATGGTTTGTTTTGTGAAAGGATTTTTGGACCTGTAAAGGATTACGAATGTCACTGTGGTAAGTACAAAAGAATTCGCTACAAGGGAATTGTTTGTGATCGTTGTGGAGTTGAGGTTACGGAGAAGAAAGTACGTCGTGAAAGAATGGGACATATTTCATTGGTTGTTCCGGTTGCTCATATTTGGTACTTTAGATCTTTACCTAACAAAATAGGTTATTTATTAGGTCTTCCTACTAAAAAGCTAGATCAAATCATTTATTACGAAAGGTATGTTGTAATTCAAGCTGGTGCGGCAACTGAATTGCCAGAGAAGGAATTGCAAAAAATGGATTTCTTAACTGAAGAAGAGTATTTGGATATTTTAGATGCGCTTCCAAAAGAGAACCAATATTTAGAAGATTCTGATCCTAATAAGTTCATTGCCAAGATGGGAGCTGAAGCCATCAATGACTTACTAGCATCGTTAAACTTGGAGGAATTATCATATTCTTTAAGAGATTTAGCCGAAAATGAAACTTCAGTTCAAAGAAAGAATGAGGCTCTGAAAAGACTTCAGGTTGTAGAAGCAATGAAAGATTCTCAATCTAGAATTGAAAATAGACCAGAATGGATGATTGTAAAGGTTGTTCCGGTAATTCCACCAGAATTAAGACCTCTTGTTCCACTTGATGGAGGACGTTTTGCAACTTCTGATTTAAATGACTTATACCGAAGGGTGATTATTAGAAATAATCGATTGAAAAGATTAATTGAAATTAAGGCTCCAGAGGTGATTCTTCGAAACGAAAAAAGAATGCTACAAGAATCTGTAGATTCTCTTTTTGATAACTCTAGAAAGTCAAGTGCTGTTAAAACAGAATCCAATAGAGCATTAAAATCTTTATCAGATTCTCTAAAAGGAAAGCAAGGTCGATTCAGACAAAATCTTTTGGGTAAAAGGGTTGATTATTCTGCACGTTCAGTAATTGTTGTAGGACCAAACCTAAAGCTACATGAATGTGGTTTACCAAAGGATATGGCAGCTGAATTATACAAGCCTTTCATTATCCGTAAGATGATTGAAAGAGGAATTGTTAAAACGGTAAAATCTGCTAAGAAAATTGTAGACAAGAAAGAGCCAGTTGTTTGGGATATTTTAGAAAATGTTTTGAAAGGACACCCTGTTCTTTTAAACCGGGCACCGACGCTTCACAGATTGGGTATCCAAGCATTTCAGCCAAAGCTTATTGAGGGGAAAGCGATACGATTACACCCACTTGTTACTACTGCATTTAATGCGGATTTTGATGGTGACCAGATGGCGGTACACGTTCCACTTGGAAACGCGGCTATTCTAGAAGCACAAATGTTGATGCTTGCTTCACACAATATTTTGAATCCTGCGAATGGTGCTCCTATTGCCGTTCCATCTCAGGATATGGTTTTAGGGCTGTATTACATTACGAAGAGTAAGAAGTCCATGAAAGATGATGTTGTTAAGGGTGAAGATGGAATTTTCTATTCTCCTAAAGAAGTCATTATTGCTTACAATGAAGGAAAACTTGATTTGCATGCACAAATTAAGGTTAAAACTTATGACTTAAATCATCTTGGAGAACCTGAATTAAAATTGATTGAAACTTCTTGTGGACGTGTCATTTTTAATGAAAAGGTACCGCAAGAGGTTGGATACATCAATGATGTACTTACCAAAAAAGCACTTAGAGATATTATTGGTAAGGTATTAAAGGTTTGTGGAACCTCAAGAACAGCTCTTTTCTTAGATGAAATTAAAGGTTTAGGGTACACAATGGCCTTCAAAGGAGGATTGTCCTTTAATCTTGATGACATTATTATACCTAAAGAAAAAGAGACTCTTGTAAATAAAGCAGAAGGGCAGGTGAGAGAGGTCATGGATAATTACAATATGGGTCTGATTACCAATAATGAGAGATACAATCAAATCATTGATATCTGGACACATACAAACTCAAGATTGACACATACTTTAATGGATCAGTTGAAAACTGATAGACAAGGATTCAACTCAATATATATGATGTTTGATTCAGGAGCAAGGGGATCTAAAGAGCAAATTCGTCAGCTTTCAGGAATGAGGGGATTAATGGCGAAACCTCAAAAATCCGGTGCTTCTGTTCAGGAAATTATTGAAAATCCGATTCTTTCAAACTTTAAGGAAGGATTATCTATTCTAGAGTACTTTATTTCTACTCACGGTGCTCGTAAAGGTCTTGCAGATACCGCCCTTAAAACTGCGGATGCAGGTTACTTAACACGTCGTTTAGTAGATGTTGCTCAGGATGTTGTCATTAATTCTGAAGATTGCGGAACACTTAGAGGTATCGTAGCTACTGCGTTGAAGAAAAATGATGAGGTTGTAGAACCATTGTATGATCGAATATTGGGAAGAACTTCTGTTCATGATATTTACATGCCGGAATCTGACAATCTTATTGTTGCAGCAGGTGAGTTGATTTCTGAAGATATTGCAAAGCAAATTGAGGATGCCGAAATAGAAGAGGTTGAAATACGCTCTGTATTGACATGTGAAATGAGAAGAGGTGTTTGTGCGAAATGTTACGGAAGAAACCTTTCGAATCACAGACTTGCTCAGCGAGGAGACGCGGTAGGTGTAGTTGCTGCTCAGTCAATTGGAGAGCCGGGAACTCAGCTTACACTTCGTACTTTCCACGTTGGGGGTACAGCATCGAACATTGCTGATGTATCAGATATTAAAGCAAAAGGAAATGGTTATCTTGAAATAGATGAACTTCGAACAATAGAAAGAGTAGAGGATGGTGAGAAGAAAATCATTGTTGTTGGTCGATCAGGAGAACTTAAGATCACTGATGAGAAAACCGGAATCGTTATAATGAATACAAATATCCCATACGGGTCAGAGCTCTTGGTTAAAAACAAAACCAAAATTAAAAAGGGCGATGTGATTTGTAAATGGGATCCTTATAATGCCCTTATTATTTCTGAATTTAAAGGAAAGGTGGCCTTTGAAAATATCATCAAAGGAATTACATACAGGGAAGAGGTAGATGAGCAAACTGGATTTACGGAAAAAGTAATCACTGAATTGAAGGATAGAAAAAAACCACCTGCAATTCATATCATTGATCCAAAATCTAAGGAAGTTTTATTTGAATATTCCATTCCTGTGAATTCTCACATTTCGGTAAATGAAGGTGATAAAATTGACGAAGGTAAGGTCTTGGTTAAGATACCAAGAACAGCTGGTAAAACAGGTGATATTACCGGTGGTCTGCCACGTGTAACGGAATTATTTGAGGCAAGAAACCCATCTAATCCTGCGGTAGTTTCAGAAATTGAAGGTGTCGCTTCATATGGAAATATCAAAAGAGGTAATAGGGAAATCATTATCACACCAAAGGTTGGAAATGATCACAAGTACTTAGTGCCACTTTCAAAGCATATTCTTGTTCAGCAAAATGACTTTGTTCGTGCAGGTCAACCTCTATCTGATGGTGCAATAACACCAAAAGATATATTGAATATCGAAGGACCTACAAAAGTCCAAGAGTACATTGTAAATGAGATTCAAGAGGTATATCGACTTCAAGGGGTAAAAATTAATGACAAACACTTTGAAGTTATTGTACGACAAATGATGCTTAAGGCAGAAATTATTGATTCTGGTGATACACGTTTCTTGGAAGGTCAGTCTGTTCACAAGGCAGATATCATGGAAGAGAATGATGCCTTGTTTGGAATGATGTTGGTGAAAGATGCTGGAGATTCTGAAGAATTGAAGAAAGGACAGCTTGTTTCAGTGCGTAAATTGAGAGATGAGAACTCAAAACTAAAGAGAGAAGACAAAGCTTTAGTTGATGCACGAGAAGCTCGAGCGGCAACATCGAAGCCAATGCTTCAAGGAATCACGAGAGCATCTCTTCAAACGCAGTCGTTTATTTCAGCGGCTTCATTCCAGGAAACAACTAAGGTTCTTAACGAAGCGGCGATTTCAGGAAAAGAAGACCATCTGCTTGGCTTGAAGGAGAATGTGATTGTTGGACATCTTATTCCTGCAGGTACGGGTGTAAGAAAATTCCAAAAGATGATTGTTGGATCGCAACAAGCATTGGAATCACTAGAGGCTGAAAAGGAATAATTCTTTACAGATAATAAATATAGGGCGCTTCGGCGCCCTTTTTTTATGCAATTTTTCCCCAGTCCGGCTTGGCCAAAATAATTTTGTCGATGTGCTTTTTGATTCGGCGGTGTTTCTCAAGTTCAAATTTAGGGTCCTCCTGAATAAGCTTTCTTGCAGCTTCTCTTGCTAGAATTACAATTTGTCCATCTTTGCGAAGATCAGAAATCTTAAGGTCTAGCAAACCACTTTGCTGTGTTCCCATCAAATCCCCTGGACCTCTCAGCTTCAGGTCTACTTCTGCAATGGTAAAACCATCATTTGATTCAACCATTGTTTGCATCCGTTTTTTGGATTCTTTTGAAAGCTCAAAACCTGTCATTAGAATGCAATATGATTGGTCAGCACCTCGTCCAACTCGACCTCTCAGCTGATGCAGCTGAGAAAGACCAAATCTTTCAGCACTTTCGATAACCATAACCGATGCATTGGGTACATTGACGCCAACCTCTATTACTGTTGTAGCCACCATTATTTGAGTTTCTCCTTTTACGAAACGCTGCATTTCAAATTCTTTTTCATCACTTTTCATCTGGCCATGAACAATACTCACCTTATACTCTGGTAAAGGAAAAGATCTTGAAACTGCCTCAAAACCATCCATTAAATTGTGAAAATCTAACTTTTCAGACTCTTTTATAAGAGGGTACACCATGTAAATTTGCCTCCCCAATTTGATTTGTGATCGGACAAATTCAAAAACGTTTAGTCTGTGTTTTTCGTAACGATGGCTTGTTCGAATTTCTTTTCTTCCAGGAGGAAGCTCATCAATCACAGATACCTCGAGGTCTCCATAAAAAGTCATGGCTAAGGTCCTTGGAATCGGTGTTGCGGTCATGATAAGAATATGTGGTGGATTGGTATTTTTTCTCCACATTTTAGACCGCTGAGCGACTCCAAACCTATGCTGTTCATCAATAACCACAAGACCTATATTTTTAAATTGAACAGTATCCTCGAGAAGAGCATGGGTCCCGACTAAAATATGAATCTCGCCCTTTTCTAATCCCTCATGAATTGTTTTTCGAGCTGATTTTTTGGTTGAACCTGTGAGTAAAGCAATTTCTATGGGTAGTTCCTTCAGAAAGTCTTTAATGCTCTCATAGTGTTGAGTGGCCAATATTTCGGTTGGGGCCATAATCGCTGCTTGAAATCCGTTATCCGCGGCTAAAAGCATGGTCATTAGAGCAACAAGAGTTTTTCCGCTTCCAACATCCCCTTGTAATAGTCGATTCATATGCGCTCCACTCAAAAAGTCTTTACGGATTTCTTTAATGACTCTCTTTTGAGCATTTGTAAGTTGAAAAGGTAAATTGTCTTGGTAAAATGTATTAAACAAAGGGCCTACATCTTTAAAAATGAATCCCTTGTGTTTGATTGAGCTCAGTTTTTTTCGAATCAGTAACTCCAGCTGTAAATAAAACAATTCCTCAAACTTCAAACGCATTACAGCCTGCTGGATCTCTTGCTGACTTTTGGGTTGATGAATTTTCTTAATGGCTTCTTTTTTTGAAATGAGACGATATTCATTTAAGATGTCATCAGAAAGCGTTTCGGGAAAGGATTGACCAATTTGGGGTATAATTAAAGATATAAGTTTTTCTATACCCTTTGAATTCAGTCCTTTTGAATTAAGCTTTTCGGTACTCGGGTATAGCGGGAAAAATCCAGTTCTTACGGCGTTATGGGTAACCATTGTCATTTCCGGGTGGGGAATCGACCATTTTTTCGAATAAACCTTTGGTTTACCAAAAATGATGTAGGTTTTATCAATGGCTAAGCTAGATTTGATCCATGAAATTCCCTGAAACCAGATGAGTTGAATATCTCCCGTTCCATCACTAAATCTTGCAGACAGTTTTTTGTATCTTCCTTTTCCACTTTCCTTGATTTGATCTATTTTCCCTTTGAGCTGCACATAGCTATCTTCATAATGCAGGTCAGTGACTTTTGTAAAATAAGATCTATCTACGTATCTGTAGGGAAAATGAAAAAGTAAATCTCCATAATTGTGAATCTCCAACTCTTTATTGAGTAATGTTGCTTTTTGGGGCCCGACACCTTTTAAATATTCAATGGGTGTAGATGGGAGATCATTCATTTTATGTTGTTAATTCACTACTTCCAGACACCCATTTTATTGAACTTTTCAATTCTTTGCTCAATACGTTCTTCAGCTGGAATTTTATCTAATTCCTGTAAATACTTTTTAATATTCTTTTTAACACGATCAAATATTAATTTGGGTGAACGATGTGCTCCATCTATTGGTTCTTTTATCACATCATCAACCAGCTTGTTTTTAGACATGTCCTTTGATGTAAGCTTTAAGGCGTCAGCTGCTTTTTCTTTAAATTCCCAAGACCTCCATAAAATAGAGGAGCATGATTCTGGGGATATCACAGAATACCATGTGTTCTCGAGCATTGCCACCTTATCACCTACACCAATACCTAAAGCTCCTCCAGATGCTCCTTCACCAATGATAATGCAAATCACTGGCACTTTCAATCTCATCATTTCATAGATATTCCTTGCAATTGCTTCACCTTGTCCTCGTTCTTCAGCCTCCAAGCCTGGAAATGCCCCTGGAGTATCAATAAAGGTAACTACGGGCTTATTAAATTTTTCAGCGAGTTTCATCAATCTCAATGCTTTTCTGTAGCCTTCTGGGTTTGGCATACCAAAGTTTCGATATTGCCTCATTTTGGTATTTACACCTTTTTGCTGACCAATAAACATTACAGATCTACCATCAAGCAGTCCAAAGCCTCCAACCATTGCCTTATCGTCTTTAACATTTCGATCACCATGCAGTTCGATGAAATTACTTTCGGTTATGGCATTTATATAGGCTAGGGTATAGGGCCTTTCAGGATGTCTAGATAGCTGAACACGTTGCCAAGGAGTGAGATTTGAAAATATCTCTTTTGTTTTATTTTTCAGCTTTAATTCAAGCTCTTGAATTTTGTCGGACATATCAACTTCTGTTGATTGACCGATTTCTTTTGTTTTTTCAATTTGTTCTTCAATCGCTTGAATGGGCTCTTCAAAATCTAAGTATATACTCATGAGTTGATTGTATTTTCTTCTTACAAAACTATTAAAATCATTTGATTTACTGACCTAATTTAACATTAGTTCATTTGATAATTCCATACTTCAAAAGCAAACTTCCATCGTTCATTGATTTGCTTTTTTAGGCTTGGATCAATCGGTTTAAAGGTATTTTTCTTGTAACCTTTTTGTTTGTTTAAGTATGTTTCAAATTGGGGTTGAACCGATTTGAATTCGCCGAGATCTAGACGTTCATATATTTTCTCCATACATTCTATGGGTTTTGAACTCAATTCATTATATGAAATCTCTATCAAATGATTTTCATCTAATTCTTCTTTTTGTTGGAGGTAGGCCAGCATTGTTTTTTCATAGCAATGTAGAACTCTTTTTTCTATATCCGCTTCGCTAAATTCTTGTAAGAATTGTGATTTAATGGTGGTTTGGTACAAATGCTTAGTAGAGTTGAAAACCTCATATGGATTTCTGTGAATGAAGATAAATTTTGCATTCGGGTACATTTCTTTAAGGATTTTTATTCGTCCTGTATTGTGCGGATTTTTCAGAAGTAATTGTTTCTGCTCCCCATTGTAATAAGCGATACTCTTGAGCATTTTGTCGTATACTTTTTGCCAAGCCTTTATGTTTTCTTTTGAGGTTTCGAAAACATTATACTCGTTAAAGTAGCTTATATTTTTTGGAAAGAAAAAGGATTGCATTCCACTTCTATGAGTTAAATTGGTTAGGGGATGTTCTTCTTCAGTTGGTGCACTGGCATTGATCTCAACATTGTCTTGCGGTCTTGTTTTTGGCATCAATTTATTCAACAAGGGCTTCATGAAAGACCTGGAAACAAATGCGGTCCTGAAGAAAAATGCTTGAAAAGCCTCTAGGAAAGAGAATCTTTGATCTTGTGCCAATATATAATGCAAGTGAGTTGTTCCACTTCGCCAATGCCCGATAACGAAAACAGGTGGTTTGTTTTTGAGGTTCACAGCATTAATTTTTCGTTGATATATCAATTTTTGAAACCACCTAAAGGGAGCACTGATGCTCGTGAAAAGAAATATCTTGAAGAACATTTTTTTATTTTTTATGGAACCCTTATTGTCTTTCCATAATTGATAAAAAAGTCGAAAGCTAGATATGAATAATTGATGCTCTTTAATTTCTTTTTGGGACATGATATAAAGTTGTAAAAAATATAATTACGAAACGCTTTACAATCTTTTATATTTGTATTTATGATTGCATTTGCACCAGCAAAAATCAATTTAGGGCTCCGAGTTATTGGTAAAAGACCAGATGGCTTTCATCAAATTGAGACGGTTATGATGGAGGTCCCTTTTTTTGATATCATTGAGATTGTCAAATCTGATGAATTTCAATTTGTGCAATCTGGTATAGCTGTCGGGGGTGATTCGAAGGATAATTTATGTACAAGAGCATATGAGCTTCTTCAAAATGAATATGGGATACCAAATGTTCGAATTCACCTTAGAAAGCAAATTCCAATTGGAGCAGGGTTGGGAGGAGGTTCTTCAGATGCGGTAACGGTGATAAAAATGCTTATCGATTTATTTCAATTAAAGCTTTCAGCAAATGAAATGGAGGAAATATCCGCTGAACTCGGAAGTGATTGTGCTTTTTTTGTTAGGGGAGGGCTTCAGCTTGCAACAGGAAGAGGAGAACTATTGACAAAGATAAATGTGAATTCAATTCCTAAGTATTTGGTGCTGATGAATCCTGGGATTCATATCTCAACAAAAGAAGCTTATTCGAACGTTAGTTATTCAAATGATACTGCGTCTCTTAAAGAGGTCCTTTCTATGCCTCCCGAAAACTGGGAGAATTGTCTAAAAAATGATTTTGAAGAGCATATTTTTAATAAACACCCTCAAATAAAAGAGCTAAAGACTAAGCTTTATGAGCTTGGTGCAGTTTATGCTGCGATGTCGGGAAGTGGCTCAAGTGTTTTTGGCTTATTTAATGAACCTCTGGATATACCAAATGATTTGAAAAATCAAACCGTCTATGCTGGACCGATATAATTATTTTCTACTGGGTAATATTTTTTTCGAAATAGCATAAATAAAAATCAACATCCATACAAAAGCTGAGCTGCGTCCGAGATAATCTCCATAACTTGAAAAAATAGTTTTTTCATTAAGTAATTCGGTTTGGGCCAAAAGCACATCTTCTTCCCACCATTCAGTCTCTGAGACGACCTCTCCTGTTGGTGAAATCACACCGCTTTTCCCAGTGTTGGCAGAGCGAACAAGCCACCTTCTGTTTTCAATAGCTCTTAAACGAGAAAAGCTAAAATGCTGTTTATAGCCTGGGGTATCACCCCACCAACCATCATTGGTTATCACACATAGGAGCTCAGCCCCTTTGCGACATTGCTCTGCAACAAATTCAGGGTAAATGGACTCATAGCATACAATAGGTGCAATTTTTCCAACTGAAGTATTAAATATTTTTACGCTATCCTCTTCGCCTAATGAACCGACAATACCACCATTATCAATGGCTAAATCTTCCAAAAATGGTAGAAAATCGGAGTATGGAATTTTTTCTACACCAACAACCAGCTTTGATTTATGTATAAAACGGTTATTTAAATTTTTATCAATAAGGATAGAGGAGTTGTAATGTTCATTGTAG
>WTIB01000195.1 GCA_011522905.1 Crocinitomicaceae bacterium
CCAAAGAAAGAACCTTAAACCAAAGCTTCCTTCCTGATAAACAGGAATTAAGAATTGCGATTACGTCAGGTGCGTCGTGCCCTGACAAACTTGTAGATGAAGTCATTCATAAAATTATAAAGCTCAAAAACCTTAATTCGAAATCAATACAAATTAAATTATGAGCAAGGACCATAAATTCAAGCCGGAAAGTCTGATGATGTCATATGGCTTCAAACCGGAGCTATCTGAAGGATCAATTAAATCTCCCATATTTCAAACCTCCACATTTGTATTCAAAAATGCTCAGGAAGGAAAAGCTTTCTTTGAAGTGGCTTATGGCTTGAGAGAAAAAGAAAACAACGAAGAAGTTGGATTAATTTATAGTCGGATAAATAATCCTGATTTGGAAATTCTTGAAACCAGGCTTAAGCTTTGGGATAAAGCCGACGATTGCGCCGTTTTCGAAAGTGGAATGGCCGCAATTTCTACGGTTTTGTTGGAATTTTTGAAACCAGGTGATGTTTTACTCCACAGCTCTCCCCTTTATGGTGGTACAGACCATTTCATCAATGACTTTTTAAATAAAATTGGAATTCATACTATTTCCTTTACACCTAATGATTCCAAGGATGATATTATTAAGCGCTTGAAAAATTCAGGTCTGGCCAACAAGCTTTCTATGATTTTTATAGAAACTCCAGCAAACCCAACGAACGCACTGATTGATATTGAAATGTGTAAATCAATTGCGGACCTATATTCATCAATGGATCAAAAAGTATATCTGGCTGTTGACAATACATACATGGGTCCACTTTGGCAGCATCCATTGAAGCATGGCGCTGACTTTGCGCTCTATTCTGCCACTAAATATATTGGCGGTCATAGTGATGTCATTGCTGGAGCCTGTTGCGGCTCTAATGAGGTCATTTCAAGAGTTAAAGTTCTGAGAACATTTCTTGGAAATATGGCTGCACCTCAGACAGGATGGTTATTGATGCGAAGTCTAGAAACGCTCAAAATTCGAATGGAACAACAAGCGAGTAACGCTCAGAAAGTGGCCGAATATCTCGACCGTCATGAAAAGGTGGAAAAAGTATATTACTTAGGTTTAATAAAAGAAAATACAGAAGCCTATCGTATATATCAAAATCAATATGATTCACCTGGAGCAATGTTGTCTTTCGATATTAAAGGAGGAGAAAAAGAAGCCTTTAAATTTATCGATTCACTTAAATTGATAAAACTGGCCGTTAGCCTTGGCGGTACTGAGTCTTTGGTGGAGCATCCAGACACAATGACACACGCTGGGGTAGATCCAAAGCATAGAAAAGAACTATCAATTACTGAAAAATTAATAAGAATATCCATTGGAGTTGAAAACGACCAAGACTTAATTTGGGATATAGAACAGGCTCTTGAAAAAGTTGAAATATGAAAATCTATACTAAAAAAGGAGATCAGGGTAAAACTGGTTTGATTGGAGGAACAAGGGTTTCCAAAAATGACCTGAAGATAAATGCCTATGGCACCGTAGATGAGCTGAATGCCTTTGTCGGTTTACTTCGAGATTTAATTGATGATTCCAACTATACTTCTCAGCTGATTGAAATTCAAGATCGTTTATTTACAGCAGGCTCATTACTTGCCGTTTCTGACGAAGGCACTAAAATGAAAATCCCTACCATAAAAAGCAGCGATATCTCAAGTCTTGAGTCTTGGATTGATTCAATGGATAATGAACTACCTGAAATGAAATCTTTTGTTCTTCCTGGCGGTCACCCTATTGTTTCAAATTGTCACATTACAAGAACGATTTGCCGGAGGGCTGAACGATGTATCGTCATCCTTTCAGAACACTCAGAGGTTGATCCTATCATTTTATCTTACTTCAACCGATTAAGCGATTATTTTTTCACACTTGGAAGAATGATGGTACAAAAGCTCGGTATAAAAGAAACACCTTGGGACCCAAAAATCTAATCGATTTTAAAAAAAATAGAACAAAATTCAATTTTTATTTGGATAATTTGAAATAAAGTATACTTTTGCCGAATAATCAAATAATGTTGTATCGATGTATTGGACTTTAGAATTAGCCTCTTATCTCGAAGATGCACCTTGGCCGGCATCAAAGGATGAGCTTATTGATTACGCAATTCGAACAGGTGCGCCAATGGAGGTTGCTGAAAACCTTCAAGATTTAGAGGATGAAGGCGAAATATATGAGAACATCGAAGAAATTTGGCCTGACTATCCATCTAGAGAGGATTTCTTGTTTAACGAAGATGAATATTAAATAAAATGCAGAGGAAAGATCTATGAATTTCCTCGGACATCTTTATTTTTCAAAAAACGATCATGATTTAATGATTGCCAATCTTTTTGGCGATTCCGTGAAAGGTAAAAAATACCTACAATACTCAAAAAAAATTCAAGACGGTGTGCTACTTCACCGAAGGATAGATTATTATATAGACAATCATCCTTCGGTAAAAGCGCTTAGGCTTAATTTATATCAAGAACTTCCAAAGATTGCCGGTATTGCGATTGACTTATATTTCGATCATCTTCTTGCCATTCACTGGAATAATTATCACGATAAACCATTAGAACTTTTTTTAGATGATTTTTATAATTTTCGAGCTGGTTTTGAAAAAGAGCTAGGACATGATTTTTCGATTTTCTTAAATCGATTAAGGACCAAGCAATGGATCAACCACTACCCCACTTTTTATGGATTAGAAAAACTATGTTTGGGTGTTTCTAATAGAATATCATTTAAGAACAATTTGCATTTAGCACCCTTGGTTTTTAAAAAGAAAAATCACGAAATTGAAGCCGCATTTCTTGATTTTATGCAAGATGCTGTAAAGGATTTAGCGAAGTAAATTGACGTGACCTGTCAAAGTTTTAGTCTCATTGGTATCAGGGATGACATAATGAATTTTATAGATGTAAGTCCCTTCGGCACATTTCCGCCCTTTATAAGTCCCATCCCAATATTCGTTTGAATCCGTGATTCTTATAAGTTCTTCACCCCATCGATTATAAATCGTCATTTCAAATTGAGATGGGTCGAAACCACTTGTAAAAACGGCCTGAAAGGTATTGTTATGTTCATCTCCATCAGGGGTAAATGAATTGGGCACATAATAAATTTCTGCACCTTTAATTTGAATCAAAATCTCAATTGAATCTGAACATCCAAACTCATTCTCGACATACAACTCAACAACATAATCTCCTTCGGAATATGGATAGGAATGTTCAATCTGAGAATCAAAAAGATCATAATATGACCCATCACCCGTGCTGAGTATAAATGATTCACCACCTACTGATGTATTTTCAAAGGTTATATGAGGAACATCGCTTGTCGTTAACATTGGGCTAGCCGTAATACCGGCATCTGGATTAGGATGTACAATAACGGATGTTTGAATCGAGTCAGAGCAATTATTCAGGTCTGTTCCCGTAATCCATAAATCAAAAGATTCAGATGGAGCAAATTGAAAATCCTCACCATCACCCTCTGGCATCCAATTATACGAATTTGCCCCTGAAACTTCAATGAGCACAGATTCTCCAAGACAAATACTTTGAGCTGGAGTTATGGATAAAACGGGTAATTCATAAACAACCAAAATCATACTATCATTATTTTGGCAGCCCAAATCATCAAAACCAGCTAAATAGATAAAAGTGGAAGTATCGGGTGTAATCACTTGATTTTCGAGTGAATTATTAGAAAAAATAGGAGTTTCCCACAAATAGTTGGTTCCTCCAATTGCCGTGAGTTGAACAGATTCACCCAAGCAAATTTCATAATCTGATGGAATCAGTTCTATACTGGGTAAATCTTGAACGTTTACATTTACATTTATTGATGATTCACAGGAGTTACTGTCAATTCCTGTTAATTCAATCATAGTACTACTCAATGGAGAACAGATTAATAGTCCATTATTTTCGAGATCACCAATCAACGGGTCCCATGAATATATTTGTGCACCCATGGGTAATAGCTGAGCTGTATCACCTATACATATGAGTGTATCAGGACAGCTCAGAATAGGTAAAGGATTTACCGTAAGATTAATCGAAACTGAGGAATCACAACCAGAAATAGACTGAAATGTCTCTGTATACAAGCCACTACTTGTTAAATTTTGAGTACCAAGAGTATAGCTCTCATTTTGGCAGATAGCGACATTTAAGGTATCAAAATAAATAGTATTCACATCCAAATTTAGAGTCACTATTGAATCACAACCGTATTGAGATTGTAATAAATTTGTATAAACACCAGGCAAGCTTATATTTTGACCACCAAATGAATAAGTTTCATTTTCACAAATAGAAATATTGATTTCATTCTGTATGTCCGGGTGTACAGTAACCAAGACGGAATCTGTAGACGGGCAAACCCCAGGGCTCGAAGCTAGTGAGGTAGAAACTGTATACATCTGCGTAATACTTGTAGTTCCCGTATTTGACAAGGTAACTGTTGGTGAGGATGAGTTGACTGAACTTAATCCAATTGGCGGAGACCAAGAATAAACATAATTTGGGTTTGAAGAAACACCTATCTGGGCACTCTCGCTTGGACAAAATGACACATCGGAGCCGGCATTAGACGTAGCTTGATCTGTATATATGGTAACATTTTTAATCGAATGTTGGTCATTTGCTCCTCCGGTTGATGCCGTAAACCCCATGTATCCTACGAATGATATAGGAAAATTAGCAGTTAGGTATTGCTGATTACGTACAAAAAGCGTAACGTTGCCATTATTGTAGGTAATTTTTACGGGTTGATAAGAATTGCTCCTAACAAAACCCAGATTTCCTGCTGAATTATCTACCTTAACAATCCCAGGAGCACATTCGAAATATCCTGTACCAGAATAAATTTGCAGCTCAGGATTAGGTCCGCCACAATTATTCCAAGTATCTAATATCACCTTCAATCCATTGGCTGAACCAGGTATTCCTACACCACCACCAGAAACAAAACCAGTCGGTGGGACATCCAAAAATGAAAAAGCAATGCCATCAGCGGCCGATCCGCCCCAAATACGATATTCAAATTCAACCGTCCAATTAGAACAAATAGATGGATCAATTGGCGTTGAATAAAATATGCCACCACTTTGCGTATTCCATGCATTGGTCAAAATGAGTTCATTGAAAAAATTATCAGCATCCCCTGGAGTGTCACCAACAAAAGCATTTCCGTTTAAATTCCATCCAGCTGTATTTAGAGTAGGAGTACCAGAAAGTTCTGCGAATACGTACGTTTGAGCATATCCTGAAAAGGTGATAAAATAAACCACCATTGAACAGACAAACAAGCGCAAACAGAACATGAATTCAGAGAATTTCAACATTTAATAGTTATTAAAAGTAAAAATTTTGTTGAATTTAACTAAATCTTAGTGTATTTTTGACACATATTAAAATTATTTGTAACGAGATAACTTTGTATATTAATAACACCACT
>WTIB01000303.1 GCA_011522905.1 Crocinitomicaceae bacterium
TTCAATTGCTCCTGCACCGTTACCACCTGCACTTCCAATTCCACACTCAAGCATTGGGGGAGAGCCCGTAACTTCCGTACAACTTGGAGATATATCTGTTCTGGATACAAAATTTAAGGTGATTTCCGTAATTGAAGGATGGTTCCAAACCCTGATGGTTTCTGAAATTACATTCACCTCCGCACCATTACAATCTCTATAAAAAACCAGCTCAAATGTGTATGCTCCTCCCGTACCACAGGTCCACGTCAGTTCTCCCCCCATAACATGAGAAGAAAAAACCGCTTTGGATGCAAAAAGCATAAACACTAAGAAAACTAGCTTTTTCATACTGTTTTAACGTAAAATAATACGTAGTATTATAACGGAAATAAGAAATAAAAGTTGCTATCCGACAGAAACGACGGACATCGTATCCCATTTGAGATACTTTTGAGAAATTGACATTATTTCTTTGGGATCAATTTGATGAATCCTTTCTATAAATTCGTTGTAATAGTCCATGTTCAAGGCATAAGTATCTACACTCAGAAATAAATCCATCATGGCGTAGGGGCCATCAGCTGCTTTAAGCATTTGACCAAGAAGGTAATTTTTCACCAATTCAAGTTCTTTATGACTCATTTCCTGAGAACATAATTTTTCCAGCTCATTTTGTATTTCCTTCAATGCAGACTCACGATGTTGAATGCCTACTTCAGACCCTATTATAAAATATCCTGAACCGCCTGTCTCTGCAATAGCTGAGCCTATGCCATATGTGTATCCCTTATCCTCTCGAATATTTTTCATCAATCTGCTCCCAAAATAATCTCCCAAAACCGTATTTAAAATTGAAAAATCAATAAAATCAGCATGGGTTTTATTAAATAATGTTTTGCCTATTCGAATGGCTGATTGAACAGCCGATTGTTTTTCTTCATGAAATACTCCCGAAAAATTACCAAAAGCAGTGTAATACTCTAAAGGTTTATCAATGCACGAATCCTTACATTTTGAAATGATTGAATCAATTTCACTTTCATTGATATTACCTACTACAGCGACCTTAAATAATCCTTTTTTGAAAAAATTCTCATGAAATTCAATAATTTCATTTTTAGATATGTTGTCAAAATCTTCAAGATTCGTGAGTTCGCTATACGGCGAATTATAAAATATTTTCTCTTGAAATTTTCGCTGAGCTAAAAAACCGACCTTACCGAAATTTATTTTATGTTTTTCTTTTTTTACTCTAATTTTTTCTGAAATTTCCTTGTCCGGAAATACAGCACATTGAATGGCCTCATTGATGATGCAAAATGCTTCGAAAATATTCTCTTTTAAAGCAAAAATGGAGATCATAACACCCTCGTGCGAGAGACCAATATCAAAAAATGCACCCAATTGATCGATTTGTTTGTGGATTTCAGTGGTGCTTTTATTTTTCGTTCCAGAAAGTAATAGTGATGAGCATAAAGAAGCAATGATGTTTCGCCCATTTCTTAAACCTGCATTATAATATAAGTCAATGCGAGAGGTTTCATTCGGTACGTTTTTCATCCAAAGTAATTTGACCGTAGCATTTATTTCTATTGTTTGAGGACAAATAAATTCAATGCTTTGAATTTTGTGGGTAGGCGGTGCCGTATTTCTATCTATCATTTATAGCTACTTTTAATAACGAGCAATTATTTCGAATTAAAACATCACTAGCAAATAGGATCAAATCATTACAACTTATCTTTTGGTATATAAATCCTTCTTCATTAACTCCGTTTGCATCTCCAAGCAGTTCAAAAAAAGAAAGATTTATAGAACGATTTAGAAGACCTTGTTCTTGAAAAGCCTTGGCTGTATTTATTTTATTTTTTAGAGATTCTAATTTATCGTTATCGATTCCAATTCTTTTGATTTCATCCAATTGTTCCCATAATGCTTTATCTAAGTCATTAAAATCAACACCATCTGCTAATTTCCCACTGATGATAAATAATCCGTCATCTAGTGACCCCGTAATGAATGCATTAATTTCAGTCACGAGCTCTAGTTCTTTTTTTAATGCGATATTTAGAATTGAAGAGTTGTCCTTGCCCATGGCATCACTCATAATATCTCCAATGTAGTAATCGGAGCTTTTTCTAGGCCCCATTTTAAATGCATAATAAAAAGCATTGGAAGGAACATCGCGATAGATGGTTTTGGTTTTAAAAGAGTTTTGTTTGGGTTCTGCCGGATTCAATCTCGATGGCCTTAAACCTCCGGGAATAGAACCATAATATTTTTCTATAATTGACTTGATTCGTGATTCGTCATAGTTTCCAGCGATACATAAAATGGCATTTGCCGGACGATAATACTTCTTGAAGAATGATTTGACATCCTCCATGTTTGCATTTTCAATGTGCGCTATATCCTTTCCAATGGTTGCCCATTTGTAAGGATGTTTTTCATAGGCTAGGGGCCTTAACTCAAGCCAAACATCACCATATGGCTGATTCAAGTATCGTTGCTTGAATTCTTCAATAACAACATTTCGTTGTACTTCTAGACTTTTATCAGTGAAGGCAAGTGAAAGCATTCGATCGCTTTCTAACCAAAGTGCAGTCTCTATATTTTGTGCTGGAACGATATCATAATAGTTCGTGACGTCGTTACTTGTAAACGCATTACTTTCACCGCCAGCTTTTTGTAACTCTTTGTCGAAATCTGAAATATTTACAGAGCCTCCAAACATGAGGTGTTCAAAAAGGTGGGCAAATCCTGTTTTATTTTCATTTTCGTCCCTCGCACCAACATCATATAGTGTATTGACCACAACCATTGGAGTAGTTTTATCGTGATGAAGAAGAACGGTTAAACCATTTTTTAGTTTATATCGCTCGAAGCTAACCATGCCTATATTTTGATTTGATTGATGTTGTGCTGTGTATCAAAAAACTCATTAATAATCTCTTTGACAATTTCTCCGGCTGGCATTATTTTATCCAACATTCCTGAAACTTGGCCTATTTCAAGTTCCCCATTTTCCAAGTCACCGATGAACATTCCTTTTTTTGCTCGGCCCCTACCCAATAATTCCTGTAGCTCCTGAGTTGATGCATTATTTTTATAAGCATTTTCTATTTTGTGATAAAAATCATTCTTGATGAGCCTAACAGGAGTTAATTCTTTTAATGTCAATTTGGTGTCTCCTTCTTTACAATTCAAAACAGCATTTTTGAAATTTATATGGGCACTTGACTCCTCACTAGCAACAAAGCGACTGCCAATTTGTACACCATCGGCCCCTAAAGCCATACAAGCAAGCATAGATTTCCCGTCCCCAATTCCTCCTGCGGCAATAACAGGTATGTTCACTGCTTTTTTTACCATTGGAATCAAACAAAGGGTAGTTGTTTCATCATGTCCATTGTGGCCACCAGCTTCAAAACCTTCAGCTACAATAGCATCAACTCCTGCTTCTTCAGCTTTCAAGGCAAATTTCACACTCGAAATCACATGCACAACGACGATTCCATTTGATTTTAACCGTTCAGTGTATGTTTTAGGATTTCCGGCAGAGGTAAATACAATTGGAACTTTATTTTTAATAATTGTTTCAATATGCTCTTCTATGTTTGGATAAAGCATCGGTAAATTCACCGCGAATGGATTCTTGGTATTGGCTTTACATTTCTTAACATGCTCATCCAAGACATCCGGATACATAGATCCAGAACCGATAATTCCTAAACCGCCGGCATTCGATACAGCAGAGGCAAGTCTCCAACCAGAACACCAAATCATTCCCGCTTGAATCAATGGATATTTAACTTTAAAAAGTTTTGTAATTGGAGTATCCATGAGATGAAAATTATATTAAAAAAACGAAATTAATTAATTATCACCTACTGCCCTAAAAAGCGTTGTACAATAAAGTATATTTTTGATTTTTTTTGTTGTATCTTAGCTTGTACTTACACTTTTCATGAAAACGATACTTATTTCCATTTTTTGTGTCCTGTCCGCTCTTAATTTTCTAATGGCACAACCCAAACTGAATGATGACCACAGTCATCACAAGCATGTTCATGGTAAAACCAAATCAAGTTTACTTGAAAATAAAGGTCAATGGCCAGCACCAGTTTTGTTTCAATCATCTATTGAAGGTGGAAAAGTGTGGATACAACAAAACAAGTTTGTTTATCATCTTCAAGATTATTCTGCGATGCACGAAAATCATGGAAACTTTGATTCGGATGCAGGTTTTGAAATAAAGGAAAAACTTGTCCATCTAAATTTTGTTGGGAGTAATCAAATTTCAGCCATTGAAAAAAATGATGAAAGCTCATTTTATTTTAATTTTTTCAAAGGGAATGATCCTTCTAAATGGGCCTCAAACGTTCACTCATATGGTAATGCGGTATTGAAAAACCTTTATGATGGAATTGACCTAAATGTCCAAAATCATGGGGGGCAGTTTAAGTATGAATTTATTATTTCACCATTTCAATCACATCAAATAATTCAATTGAATTATGCAGGGCAAGAATCCTTGAAGGTCAATGATGCCGGAGATTTGGAAATTACGACAAGCCTAGGTAAAATTTTTGAAGAACATCCCTATGCTTACCAGCTTATTGATGGACAAAAGGTAGAGGTGGATTGTGAGTTTGTTTTAGCAGGAGAAAATATTTCATTTCAATTGGGCAAGTATGATAAAAGTAAAACACTAATCATAGATCCCGTTCTCATTTTCGCAACCTATAATGCAGCCTTTTCTGATAATTTTGGAATGACAGCCACCTATGGTTACGATGGTTCTGCCTATGCTGGGGGAATGGTGTATGGCAACAATTATCCTATGCCAAGTGGTACAGCTTATGATATTAATTCAAATTTCACCGTTCTTAACGGAGCTTATGGGGTTACGGATGTATTCATCACTAAATTTTCTCCTGATGGCACGAATATGCTTTGGAGTACATTTTTAGGAGGAGGAAATAACAATGCCGGGACCGAAGCAGCTCACAGTTTGATCTGTGATCTCAATGATAATATTTATGTATTTGGGTCAACCTCGAGCGCAGATTTTCCGACGAGTGCGGGGGCATATGATGCCACCCACAACGGAGGAACTGCGGCACAGTTGCAATTCAACGGAGTAACCCACGATAATCAAGGTGTTGATTTATATGTGTCAAAATTTAGTGCTGACGGTACTACGCTAATGGGTTCTACATTCGTTGGTGGTTCTGGAAATGATGGAATGAATTATGAGGCCGCATTATTGCCTTATGATAATGTAGGAGCTTACACCGGTATCGTATCAAATTATGGAGATCAATTTCGAGGAGAAATTACACTTGACGCTTCAAATAATGTGGTTGTAGCCTCTTGTACCAAATCAACCAATTTCCCTACGGTCAATGCATTTCAAAACTCGAATGCAGGTAATCAGGATGGTGTAATTTTTATGCTTTCATCAGACTTTA
>WTIB01000219.1 GCA_011522905.1 Crocinitomicaceae bacterium
TTTAGTTATCAACAATTCAAATGTGTAAATCCATTGAAACATTGCTGTGTATTAGCCTTCAATAGCATTAATACAATACACTATCTTTCTCTATGAAATCAGGACAGGTACCAATATTAGTATTACCTTTGTGTCGATTCTTGGTTTTTAGAATTAAAAAGGAATCCGATGAGACTTCGGAGCTGTATCTGCAGCTGTAAAAGCTTTAAAAACAACGAATAAACCACTGTGTTTTCATGGGAAGGTCGTTGAAATTAGCTTGAGCCAGAATACTTGCCAAAAATCAGAGAGAAGACTTCAGATTAAAGTCGGACTCGACGTGATTATAAAGAATCACCGAATCCCTCTTTTTTCATTGTCAGTTATTAATTTTTTAAAAAACAGCATGAAAAAGACATTTATTTTATTCACTTTTATTTCCTTTGGATTATCGGCTTTTGCACAACATTTGCATCAAGTTCTCATTTTAAACGAGGGTTATTTTGATTACACGAATAACGAAATCGTCGTACCAGCGAGTGTAGGTGTGTACGATCCAATTGAAAATACTTACAATCAAGTACTAGAGCTTACTGGTATGCGTTTTGGCTCAGACTTAGTTATTGATGGTGATTTTTATTACGTAGCAGCGGATACGAAAATATTCAAGATTGATCTCGATTCTCACGAAATAATTTCAAGTGTGACCTGTGAAGGAGTCAGAAATTTATGTGTAAATGATGGAAAGGTATATGCAACTCGAGGAGAATATTTAGTGACTTACGATTCCTATTTACATGTTTATGACGCCAATGACTTATCATTGATGCTTGCCTTGGATACAGTTAATGGTCCAAAATGGGCAACACAAAACATCTTATCTTTTGACAATAAGGTATATTTCGCTATAAACAATGCTTATGAATGGGGTAATGAAAAAGGTATAATAGGAGTATTCAATTCCAATACAATGACTTACGAGACAGAAATAGACCTAGGCCCTGATGCAAAAAACCCAGATAACCTCGTCCTTTTCAATGGTTCACTTTACACGGTCAACAATAAAGATTGGTCTGGATCATCGATATCTAAACTTTCGCTAGACTTTACGACTAATGAAACGGTTAATCTTTCAAATGCTTCCACCGGATGTGGAACATCAGCTCTTAGAGATGACAAATTGATTTATCAAATATCCATGGAAAACACGCTCAACGAATTTGACATTGATTTAATGAATAATGTAGGACCAGTGAGTGGGAATTTTTCAAACTTCTACGAACTCAGACAGGACCCTGTAAATGGCTTTCTTTATACAAGTGAGACTGACTTTTTTTCCTATGGTAACGTCAAGATTTATGATCAATTCAACTCAGAAATTTCGAGCTTTCAAACAGGAATTAGTCCTGGCACTATTGTTTTCGATGTACGATTCGAAGGAGGAATCTCTGAAATATCTCAAAATACGCTTGTATACCCTAATCCAGCGAAAAATATTCTGCATGTTTCAGAAGCCCAAGGTGAAAAAATAATAAGAAACATGTTAGGGGAAGAAGTATTGAGATTCTGCGGATCAAAGGTTGAAATCACGGAATTGTCAAGCGGAATGTATTTTGTTGAAGGGCAAGACAGTTCAGTCCCTTTTATGAAGAACTAACTTAAAACCCGAACCATTAATAAAAAAGCTCTTTTAGGGCTTTTTTTTATGCCCAAACTTTCGCTCCCTCCGAACAGTTTTTACATATATCTATTTCCTCTCGAGCATTTAATATAGATTGACGAAAATCACGATAATTTTTAGCTTTCCAAATTTCTTTAAATGAAGTTTCCTTAATCGACCCAAGCGTATGAGTCGCGTCCTTATCAAAGCAACATGGCACAACTCCTCCATCCCAAGTAAGTACAGACCCTGACCACATTCGCCAACAATGATTTCCCTGCCGACCTTTTAGCCTGTAAGTTCCATCTTTTTGTCTTACATATCTTGAGTATTTTTCATTAGAGGGCATCAGCCGATTTCCATTCTTATAATCATATAATTGGGCGGTCTTTATTCGAACTTCATCTATACCTATTGAATTGGCCAAATCAAAAACTTGAGGTATTTCATGTTCATTTGGTTTTACAGCCAAAAATTGAAAAATGATGTGAGGTGTATTTGAACGCTTTTGCCTTTTTGATTCAACTAACAGCTTACTGGCCTCAATCACCTTTTTCAAATTACCATTCACACGATATTGCTCATAAGTTTTCTGTGTAAGACCATCTATAGATATAATTAATCTATCTAGCCCTGAAGAAACAATTTCGTCTGCTTTTTTAGCATCAATAAAATGAGCATTGGTTGATGTTGAAGTATAAATATTTGATGCTTTAGCTTGTCCAATCAATTCTAAAAATTGAGGATGCAAAAAAGGCTCTCCTTGAAAATAATAATTGATATAAAACACAGTAGATTTAACTTGAGCTAATATCTTTTGATGAAGTTCAAGATCCAGCTTTCCAGTTGGTCGAGTGAACTTTTTAAGCCCGCTTGGACATTCGGGACATCCAAGATTACAAGCAGTGGTAGGCTCAATGCTTAAAGAATTTGGCATCCCCATATGTAAACTTCGTTTAGTCAATTTGGAAAAGAGAAAACTAACTCGCAACAAATATAAATTCCATAAACGGTTTACATTGATGTGTGTTAGAATACGAAATGAATCTCTGAAATGGGACATACCACGAAAATACGGAATTCAATGGATAGAATTAATAGTTGTGTATTTTTGGAAAGATTTATCTTTATACAAAAATAAGTAAGATGCAAGTCATTCTCAATCATCAGCAAATTCATCAAAAAATAACAAGACTTGGACATGAACTTCTCGAAAATTGTTTCGAAGAAAAAGAGCTATTTATAGCCGGCATTCAGGGCAATGGTTTTGCGTTGGCAAAAATGTTGGCTGATATCATAAAGGAGAATTCTGATATTTCGGTAAATCATTTTGAAATCAGTATAAATAAATCTGAACCTTGGAAAGATGAAATCAATTTAGATATTGATGAAAACAAGCTTAAAAAAGGCTTTATTATTCTCGTTGATGACGTCATCAATTCTGGTAAAACCATGCAGTATGCATTGGTCAAATTTCTTGAACGCCCTACCAAGACAATTAGAACTGTCGTACTGGTAGATAGAAAACACAGAAGATACCCTGTCAAAGCAGATATTGTTGGCTTATCATTATCAACGACCCTAAAAGACCGTGTTGAGGTCGTTTTCAATTCTAAAGCTTCAAAAGCATATTTGATATGAATAAAATCACGGAATCGAGTTCAAATTATAATGATCTTGAAAAAAAATCAACAAAAGAATTATTAACGGGTATAAATACCGAAGATCAAACCGTTGCTTTCGCTGTCGAGAAAGAGCTCAATAATATTAGCAAATTTATTGACGCAGCCTTTATTAAAATGAAATCAGGTGGTCGATTATTTTACATTGGTGCTGGGACAAGTGGAAGACTTGGAATTGTAGATGCTAGTGAATGTCCACCAACCTTTGGGGTTGATCATGGGGTTGTGATTGGTATTATCGCAGGTGGAGATAAGGCCATAAGAAAAGCTGTTGAATTTGCAGAAGATAATGAAAAGCTTGGCTGGGATGATTTAAAAAAATTTGATATCAATTCGAACGATATTGTCGTTGGAATAGCCGCCTCAGGTACAACGCCATACGTTATAGGAGCGATTCAAAAAGCAGAAGAAAACGGTATGGTTACCGCAGGTATTTCATGTAATCCAGATTCTCCTTTGGCAAAAGCTACAAGTTACCCGATTACACCCTTGGTAGGGCCTGAATTTGTTACGGGCTCGACTAGAATGAAGTCTGGAACAGCTCAAAAAATGGTTTTAAATATGATTTCAACCTCTTTAATGATTAAATTAGGACATGTCAAAGGAAATAGAATGGTTGATATGCAGCTGAGTAATAATAAATTACTTGATAGAGGGACCAGTATGATTTGTGATTCATTGGATATTTCTAGAGAAGAGGCTTCAATCCTATTAGCAGAACATGGATCAGTAAGAAAAGCCATAAACGCGTATAATGGAAAAAAAGAAATTTAATCACAATAAAGCCGTAATGGCAAATGGAAACATCTTTGGTTTTCCAGGGAACGAGAAAGATGCTGACATCATTATTATTCCCATTCCTTGGGACGCAACGGTTTCACTTAGAAAAGGGTCTCATCTTGCCCCTCAAGCCATTTTAAATGCTTCAACGCAGCTTGAATTTTTTCATCATGATGTTGAGAATGCCTTTGAGATCAATGTGTTTATGACTGAGGTATCTTCAGAATGGAAAAAAATAAACAATCGCTGTTCGGAAAAAAGTAGTGAATACATTAGATATTTTGAGGAGGAAGGTCAAGAAAAAGCAGAAAGCTATTTCAAAAAAGAAATTGAAAATATCAATTATACCCAGAGCATCTTGGGACAAAACCTTAAGGAAAGATGTCATTCTTTAATAAATCAAAATAAAATAATCGGTGTATTGGGTGGAGACCATTCAGTAGCACTTGGAACAATACAAGCCATCAATGATGAATATGACGATTTCGGAATACTTCAAATCGATGCGCATGCTGACCTTAAAAAGAATTATTTTGGATTTGAACAATCTCGAAACAGCATCATGCGAAATGTATTGAATACATGTCCAAATATGTCTAAACTCATTCAAATAGGAGTACGTGAATTGTCTGAGGAAGAATTTACCTTTTCAAAGGAAGAACCCCGAATTAGTACGTATTACGATTGGGATGTGAAAAAAGAATTATTAAACGGAAAAACTTGGCTTGACATTATCAAGAATATTATTCGTGAAATGCCCAATAATGTTTATGTGTCTTTTGATATTGATGGACTAAAACCCTACCTCTGTCCCAATACGAGTACACCTAAAGATGGTGGATTTGAGCTTAATGAAATACAATTTCTATTAAAAGAAATAGTTAATTCAGGCAAAAAAATAGTTGGATTTGACCTTTGTGAAGTATCACCAAACGTTGATAACGACATAGATGCATACATAGGCGCTAAAGCACTTTGGGAGCTCATTTGTTATACAGAAAAATCCAGAAGAAACTTTATAAATGATAACGGGTAAATTATTAAAAAATAGCACTTACGTTCTCATAGGTATTGGAATTTTAGTTTGTCTATATCAGCTAAAAAATTGGCATATTTATCCATGGATACAAATACTTACATGCCTAGTTATTCCTCTTTTTTCGATATTATTAACCGAATTGGCTAGACCCGTAAAAGAAAACATAAGGGTAACTATATGGATAACAGGTATTTTGCAACTTATATTATCCCTTATCATTATTACGAACAATGAACTTATTGATACCTATTGGAGATTTGTTTTTTTCCCTAGTTTATTTAGCATATTGTTACTTAC
>WTIB01000197.1 GCA_011522905.1 Crocinitomicaceae bacterium
ATCCCAATCTGGATATGAATACGGTTGATGAACTTCCCAATAAAACGGGGGTTTATAAATTTTTTAATGAGTTTAATCAAATCATCTATATCGGTAAAAGTATTCATATTAAAAATCGTATAGAACAGCATTTACGCAATAATAAGTCTGCAAAAGGAATTCGAATGATAGAAGAAATAGCTAGAATTGAATATGAACTTACTGGGTCAGGACTAATTGCGCTCTTGTTAGAGTCTGAGCTGATTAAAAAGCATCAGCCTAAATTCAATAGGAAATTGAGAAAAAGCAGATTTCCATTTGGTTTATATGATAAACCCAATGAGCAAGGTTATATTGAGCTAAGCATCGAATCCACGAGCAAAAACGAACATATACCTTTACTTCATTTTAGCACAAAAAAGGAAGGTCTTTCCTATTTACAGAATCTTGTAGAAAGGCATTCTTTATGTCAAAAACTCTGCGGATTGTACCATTCTAAAACTTCCTGTTTTCATTACGAAATTAAAGCTTGTAATGGGGCGTGTATTGGCGCTGAACCAGTTTCAGATTACAATGAAAGAATCGAATCCTACATTGAGACACTTCAATACAATGGAAGGAGCTTTATGATTATGGAAAAAGGTAGAGAGAGAAGTGAAAAAAGTATTGTTCTGATAAAAGACGGAATCTATCAAGGCTATTGTTATGCCCCGTATCAATATTATACCGAAAATATTGAACAATTAAACGACATACTCCTTTTTAAAAAAGAAGATCGGGATGTCAAGTCAATTGTAAATTCCTATCTCAGAAACAATAAAAAACATAAAGTAATTGAATTTTCATAGGCAAAATGCAAGGTAAGCTTACCATTCTGGGTTCTGGAACTTCGCAAGGAGTACCTGTCATCGGTTGTGATTGCAGGGTTTGTTCCTCTTCGGACAAAAGAGACAAGAGAACCAGAACCTCAGTGCTGATTCATATCAATGGAGAAAACCATGTGATAGATACAGGTCCTGATTTTAGAACACAAATGCTTCGCGAAAATATACAATCGCTGAAATCGGTCATTTTTACTCATGAACATAAAGACCATATCGCAGGACTTGATGACATCAGACCATTCAACTTCAAGGAAAAAAGAAGTATGAATGTATATGCATCTGATCGAGTTCGAGAGGCATTATTGCGCGAATACCACTATATATTCGCCGATAAGAAATATCCTGGAGTACCAAATGTAAATCTTTCGATAATTGAAAATGAGAAATTCGAAATCGATACGGGCATTGAGATTGAACCCATTGAAGTATTACATTATAAATTACCTGTATTTGGTTTTCGTATCGGTGACATCACCTACATTACAGATGCCAAAACAATTTCAGAAGAAGAAAAAGAAAAAATTAAAGGGAGCAACATTTTAATCATCAATGCGCTTCGAAGAGAACCTCACATGTCTCATTTCAACTTGGATGAAGCACTTGCTTTTATTCATGAGGTAAATCCCAATCATGCCTATTTAACCCATATATCTCATCTTTTTGGTACGCATACCGAAATTGAAAAAGAGCTACCCAGTCATGTTCATATGGCTTATGACGGCTTGTCTCTCGATTTCAAATACTAACATATTGTTATGGATTAAATAAGTTTGCCAGTAGGTATTCGTTTGTAATATTAAATATCTTCGAAATATGGATGGGGAAAAATTCATTGATATCAAACGATTAATCAAAAGCAAAAACCCAAAATTGCTTAAATGGCTTCCTGGGTTTGCCATTAGCTATCTTAAACGTATCCTACATCAGGATGAAATCAATGCCTTTTTAAGAGAAAATAAAAATAAAAAGAACAAAGACTTTAGTGATGAAGTAATGAAATACTTCAATATCAATGTACAAGTCAATGGCATTGAGCATATTCCCAAAAAAGGCCCTGTCATTCTTGTGATGAATCATCCATTAGGAGGTATGGATGGCATTGCCTTTATCTCTGGGGTGATGAATCACCGTCCAGACCTCAAATTCATTGTAAATGATCTTTTAATGAATGTTGAAAACCTAAAAGATTTGTTTGTTGGTGTAAATAAGCACGGAAAGAATAATGTTTCTGTTCGTAATCAAATTAAAAATGCTTTTGACGCTGACCACGCACTTTGTATTTTCCCTGCTGGCTTAGTAAGTCGTAAAAGTAAAGGTAAAATCAGAGATTTAGAATGGAAAAAGACCTTTGTAACCTATGCGAGGTCACTCGACCGACAAGTAGTACCCATATTCATTGATGGAAAGCTTTCGCCTTTCTTCTACAACCTATATCGGATAAGAAAATTTCTTGGAATTAAAGCAAATATCGAAATGCTTTACCTATCTAATGAATTATTTAAGCAAAGAAATCAAACCATCACTTTTCACATAGGTAAAGCCATCGAGGGTAAGCGTTTTTATCCTGATTTATCAGAATTCAAGGCCGCACAAGAATTCAAAAAAGAGGTTTATGCAATTAAAGAAAAATAATTATGAAAATAATTGATCCAATTGATAGAAAGCTAATTAAAGAAGAACTTAACGCTAAAACCTTTATTAGAAGCACTAGAAAAGGAGGAAATGAAATTTACATTGTGAATAATCACAACGCTCCAAATGTTTTAAAAGAAATTGGAAGATTAAGAGAAATTACTTTTCGAGCCTCAGGTGGAGGAACTGGAAATTCTATAGATTTGGATCATTACGATACAGATGAAATATGTTACGAGCAGCTCATTGTTTGGTCACCAGAAGATGAAGAAATCGTGGGTGGATATCGCTATATCAAATGCAATAATGCCATCACTGAGTCTAATGAAATATTGCTTTCAACTACGCATTATTTTGATTTTTCAGAGCTATTTGTAAAGACATTTTTGCCTTACACTATAGAATTAGGTAGAAGCTGGGTGCAGCCTAATTATCAACCATCTATAAATCCTAGAAAGGGGTTATTTGCATTAGATAATATATGGGATGGACTCGGTGCTTTAATTAAATTCAACCCTGAAATAAAATACTTTTTTGGAAAGGTCACCATGTATCCAAATTACAATACCGAAGCACGAAATTTCCTTCTTCAATTTATGCACAAATACTTCCCTGACTCCGAAAACTTGCTCACCCCTCACCATCCTCTTGATTACACAAGCAATCATGAGGAAAATATGCAACAGATCTCAGGACTTGAATTTAAAGAAGCATATAAAATACTGAATTCATATGTTCGGGAACGAAATGAATTCATTCCACCTCTAATTAGTATTTACATGAATCTATCCCCCAGCATGAAAACCTTTGGAACTGCAGTAAACAAAGACTTCGGAAATGTAGAGGAAACTGGAATATTGGTAACTATTGATGATATTTATCAAGAAAAGAAAGAAAGACACATGGAATTTTAATCAGACCTCATATTTCTCAAGAAGCTCCTCGATATTTTCTATACCTGTTAATCTTTTAATTCTCTTCTTTAATCTTCCAATTTTCACATCTACATGGGTGACATTCAACTTTCGAGAAATATATGTAGATGGTTTGTTATAGTAATACTTCATTTTCAGCATTAGTGCCTCCTGTCTTGAAACCAGTCTCAATACAGATTGCATAATCTCATATGAATTTACATCTCCTGAAAAATCAAAAATTGGTGTATCCTCATTTACACCTTCGGCAAATTGTTCCAAGTGCGTAGTCACAAAGCCATCTGCACTGTACTTTATCTTTCTTTTTGCATTTTTCTTTCTGAGTTGAGACTTGCAGAAATTAGCCACTACTGCCTTTAACCATGTAGCTGTGTGCAATAAGTCAACAGATTTAGAATATTGAGATTCAATGAGCATGAATAGATGAATTGAAAATTCCTGATAAACGTCTTTTTGATCCTCTGAGTTCTGAAAATGAGATCGAATTACACTCACAAACATCGTATCATACCTATTCATAATTTCATTGAATAGAGAATGATGCAAATGGTAATTCATAGATTTTAAGATGTAAACGCGGTCTGATCTGAAATGATTCTTTCAATTCCGTTTACTTCTAATATATTAAGATCAAAGCATATCTCTCCTCTCTTTAACATATTTTGTAATATTTGAATATTCGATTGATTCTTGTCTCTAATCAAAAAAGTATTCATTTTATACTTTTTCAATAAGTAGACTAAACTCGAAATCTCTTTTCTAATGTTGTGTGCCACCATCCCACTTGGATAAAGGAATAGATATGCATCTTTCGATTTGTTGGGTTGAATTTGAATTTCTTGTCTAATCAAGTTTGGATTCTGGTCATTTTTAGCGAAACAAAATGCCTGATAGATTAGCTCCGTTGGGTCACCAATGATTAGACATTGTTTAAACCTCGGATCCTGACTAATAATTATAGACAAAGCAAAAGAAAGCTCGGATAAACTATATTTTCCATTAAAATCAATCGGTATATCATTAAAAATGAACTGATTGGGCTCATCCACTGCAAAAGGGTCTTTCCGCTTATATTTTAATGTATTGATAGGAATATTTGATGATTCAATCATGCTACGATGATAAAGATTCGCATGAGACCCTACCAATAAAATAGATTTAAAAGTAGAATTTTGCATAGGCATTTTTTATTTCTAACGATAATACACCCAAAATATAACAAGAATCAAGTAAATATTTTGAACAAAGCAATTATTTTTACGTTCAGACGTTTAAAATCTATGATCAGAAAAGCACTATTTCTTTGTCTTATTTGTGGAACATTTACAACTAAAGCACAGACTTATAATTTTGGTTTAAACAGTTTTTCATTTTTAAATTCAATATACAGTGCGAGATCGGCAGGATTAGGTTCAAATCTAATTACAGTCAGTGATAAAGATATTGGCTTATCTGTTGAAAACCCTTCCCTTCTAAATAAAAACCACGTCAATAACCTCCAAATCAATCAAGCGCTAATGCCTACAGGTGTTCAGCTAGGGATGCTTGCTTATGCTTATCAAAGTAAGTATGGGCTTTTTTCACCGGTCATTCGATTTCAAAACTATGGGAAATTTCAGGGAACAGATGAGCTTGGTAACAATACCAATACCTTTACAGCTATTGAATATTCCCTAGGAATGAATTACAGCCAAGAGGTTGGGAAAACGATTAAAATAGGTGCAGGAATTTACCTTATTGGTTCCCATATGGACGTATATTCTTCTTTAGGAATACATGGAACTATGGGAGCCACCTATACGCATCCTGATCAAAACTTTTCCGCTGCATTTGTTGTAAAAAACATTGGCTATCAGCTGGTCTCATATGAAAATACAGAAAGGGCTCCTCTGCCCGTTGAAGTCCAATCGGGAATTACTTATAAATTAAAACATGCGCCATTTCGTGTTTCGATATTGGGACATCATCTAAACCATTGGAAAATAT
>WTIB01000162.1 GCA_011522905.1 Crocinitomicaceae bacterium
TAACCAATGGAGATGAAATCAATGATGGAACCGATCCTCTTGATCCATGTAGTTTAATTTACACTTCACAAACCTTAATTCCTGATGCAAGCTGGGCTTCAAGCGATTGTGATGGTGATGGTGTCGAGAATGAGGAAGAAATCCAAGACGGAACAGACCCAACCGACCCATGTAGTTTGGATTTCAATTCTCAAAGTAATACACCTTCTTCATCTTGGTCAAATGATGATTGCGATGGTGACGGGGTTTCTAATGGAGATGAGGTAAGTGATGGAACTGACCCAACAGATCCTTGTAGTTTCAACAGCGCAAGTATTTCGCTGCCCATTACCTCTATTCCTGATTGCGATGGAGACGGCGTACCAAATAACGATGAAATTAATGATGGCACTGATCCAACGGATCCATGTAGTTTTGTTTTAGCATCTCAAAGTGTTCCTGCAGATCCGAGTTGGTTGTCACTCGATTGTGATGGAGATGGCGTTTCAAATGGAGATGAAATCAATGATGGAACCAATCCATTAGATCCTTGTAGCTATTTGCTTTCCTCTCAAAATTTAACTCCTGGATTAGATTGGGAAACATTAGACTGTGATGGTGATGGAGTTACCAATGGTGACGAAGTTAATGATGGTACAGATCCTTCAGATCCTTGTAGCCTAGAGTTATCCTCTCAGAGCTTACCAACAGATGTAAGCTGGACTTCACTTGATTGTGATGGGGATGGCGTTTCAAATGGAGATGAAATCAATGACGGAACCGATCCTACAGATGAATGTGACTTTGTTTTATCCTCTCAAACTTTAGACCCTGACCTTAGCTGGTTGTCCATAGACTGTGATGGCGATGGTGTAACGAATGGTGATGAAGTTAATGACGGAACGAATCCGCTTGATCCATGTAGCTATGTAAGCTCAAGTATTAGTCTTGTAGTAACTGCAGATCCAGATTGTGATGGTGATGGTGTTCCAAATTCTCAAGAAATTTTGGATGGTACTGATCCAGAAGATCCATGTAGCTTTGAAATTGTATCACAAAGCGTTCCTGTTGATTCGACTTGGCTCACCCTGGATTGTGATGGAGATGGGGTAAGCAACGGAGATGAATTGACAGATGAGACAGACCCATCTGATCCATGTAGTTTTGAATTATCTTCCCAAAGTGGACCTACTGATGCAAACTGGGCGTCGCTTGATTGCGATGGTGACGGCGTAATTAATGGAGATGAAGTTAATGATGGAACTGATCCATTAGATCCATGTAGCTTTAATTACACAAGTATTACCTTAAATGTTACAGCCAATCCGGATTGTGATGGTGATGGTGTTCCAAACTCTCAAGAAAATACGGATGCAACTAATCCATTTGACCCCTGTAGCTTCATTTTAGCTTCTCAAAGTGTTCAAGTTGATTCGACTTGGCTAGCTCTAGATTGCGATGGTGACGGCGTAATTAATGGGGATGAAGTCATTGACGGTACTGATCCTTTAGATCCTTGTAGTTTCAGTTCATCAAGTATTACGGTTTCGGTTACTGCTGATCCAGACTGTGACGGAGATGGCGTTCCAAATTCTCAAGAAATTTTGGATGGAACGGACCCATTTGACCCATGTAGCCTTGAGCTAAACTCTCAGAGCATGGTAACTGATTCGACATGGTTACTTCTTGATTGCGACGGGGATGGAGTTGCTAATGGAGATGAATTGACGGATGGTACAAATCTTACTGATCCATGTGATTACTTGTTATCCTCACAAAGCCTTACCCCTAGCCCCGACTGGATGAATCTAGATTGTGACGGTGATGGAATTAGTAATGGAGATGAGTTGGTAGATGGATCTGATCCAAACGACCCTTGTGATCCAAATATTTGCAGTGACTTGATCTTCCCAGAAGCTTTCACTCCCGATGGAGATGGTATTAATGACTTATTCGTGATAGAAGGACTTGAAATTTATCCTGATCACAATCTTACGATTTTCAACAGGTGGGGTGATATGGTTTATTCATCGCTGAATTATCAGAATGATTGGGATGGAAGTTCTCAAAATTCGCTGAATTTTATAAATGATAAATTACCAACAGGAACCTATTATTACCTATTTGACACTAAAGACGAAAATATTGGGATAATCTCAGGATATGTTTTCTTACAACGATAATTTAAGAATTATGAAAAATACTTGTTTTGCTATATTTTGTTTTTTGAGTGGTGTTTTATTCGCTCAACAAGACCCACATTTTACACAATATTTTGAAAATACATTATTCGTAAATCCAGCATATGCGGGTTCTCGGGGAGCTTTGAATATCACATCTGTGCATAGAGAACAATGGACTGGATTTGATGGTAGGCCTCAATCAAGCACATTGAGCATTCATAGTCCGATGAAGAATGAATCTGTTGGATTAGGTCTGACGCTGGTAAATGACGCAATTGGCCCGATGAACCAAACAATGGTGTATGGAGATTATTCATTTACGCTTAAATTTTCAGAAAAATCTCATTTGGCCTTAGGAATGAAAGCTGGTGTGAATTTAATCAATTTGAATACCCAAGAACTCACAACCAACACGGCAAATGACCCAAACCTTCAGGGTAGTTCAAATTTTAGAGTCAATCCTAATTTTGGATTTGGAGCTTATTACCATTCTGAACATTTTTTTGCCGGTTTTAGTATTCCTAAATTGTTGGAAAGAAGCTACAGTGATTTGGATGACCCAAACAGGAGTATTGAACAACGGCATTATTACACGATTTTAGGAGGTATTTTTAATCTCAACTCATCCGTAAAATTGAGACCTACCTGCCAAGTCAAAATGACTGCGGGTGCTCCGATAAGTATTGATCTTGCCCTCACCTCAATCTTGAATGACAAATTCTGGATTGGATCCATGTTTCGTTACAATGCCGCTATTGGATTTTTCACACAGTATTCAGTAAATGAATCCTTAAGAATTGGTTTAGCAACAGATTTTGGCATACAACAAATTCGAAATTTCAATTCAGGAACATTTGAAGCCATGATTTCCTATGATTTTAGTTTTGAGAAAAATGGGATAAGATCCCCTAGATATTTTTAATAATTTATGATGAAGTTCAATTTTTTCCTTTTTGTTTGCCTATGTATCGGTTTTACGAGTATTGCTCAAAAAGACCCACTAATGAAGGCAAAAGAATATAGTAAGAACCTAGCTTACAGCCAGGCAATACCGATATATGAATCTTTCTCAAAAGAATCAACTTTGGATGTGATTTCTTCCCTTGATCTTGCAGAATGTTATTTTAAAACCTTTTCATATCAAAAAGCAGAGACACTTTATGCAACTACATTGGATTCAATAGATCATTCATTGATTAGACCAAAGGACATCTTCAATTATGCCATGACCCTTCGATCGCTTGGAAACACCGATGAATCGAATCGTTGGATGGAAAAGTATTCGGAAAGTTTCAATCCTAGTCTTATTTCAGATGAAGCTCATTTTGATATTGCCCTTGCTGATTTTAATTCAATTCACTCTGATTTTGGGGCGACTACATTTAAAAATAATGTCTTTTTTCTATCATCTCGAAATGACAAAATGTTCAATTGGACTTATGGATGGGACAATGAAGGTTTCTTAGATATTTACACTTTGAAACCAAATGATTCAACAAGTTCTCCGAAAAAATTCAAATCAAAAGCCAATTCAAAATTCCACGAAGGATCTATGGATTTTACTAAGGACGGAAAACGTGTTTATTTCACCCGAAATAATTTGAACAAAAAGAATGAAAGAAGAGATTCATCTGGAATTCAAAACCTTCAATTATTTACGGCTCTAATTACCGAAACTGGAGACTGGATTGATATCAAGGCTCTCAATATCAATTCCAAAGAATACTCCGTAGGTCATCCAAGTATTTCGACGGATGGAAAACAATTGTATTTTGCCTCAGATATGCCTGGTGGTTTTGGAGGACCTGATTTGTACGTTGCCAACATTGAAAATGATGGCGAATTATCAAGTATTACCAATCTTGGTAACCAAATCAATACCTCTGGCAGAGAAATGTTCCCTTCGATTTACAATGATCTATTGTTCTACTCTTCTGATGGTCTCAACGGAATCGGCGGATTGGATATTTTTATTGCGAAAAATGATGAGCAAAAATTTTCTGATGTTCGCCATTGTGGACAGGTAATTAATAGTGCATACGATGACTTCGGCATTGCTTTCTCCGCCGAAAATACAGGCTACTTTTCATCGAATAGGCCAAATGGGAAAGGTTCTGATGATATTTATGAATTCACACAGATTCGACCATTCATTTTTGATATGCTGATCAGTGGAACCATTCGATCTTCGAAAAACCAACTGCCCTTAAAAGATGCAATACTTGTAATTAAAGACAAGAATGGAGAGGTCATAGAAGAAATAGCAACCGATGAAAATGGTTTCTATTCGGTAAAACTAGATCCGAATTCGACATATACAGTTGAAATTTCTTCATTAGACCATATTACCAATGAAGATAATATCTCATTGAGTCCAAACGAAAAAACAAAAACCTTTGACTTTGAATTGGCGGCAAAACCAGAATTTGGATTGGCTTGTAATATAATGGATGAAAATTCAAAAATACCTTTGAAGGAAGTTCAAATTACGGTATCGGATCAAGATGGCGAAATCAAATATATAGATGAATCAACAGACGAATCAGGTTCAGTATCAAAAGAATTGAAATCGGTCAAAATAGGAGATGTTTTAAGATTATCAGTTCAAATCACTAAAGATGGCTACCTATCAATCAATGAAAATATATCCATTGAAATAACGGAGGAAGGAGTCATCGATTTAAATAAATATTTAAAAACAAGTATGTCCAAAATGGAATTGGGAGCAGATTTGGGTAAGATATTCGATATCAATCCCATCTATTTTGATTTAGGTAAATATAATATTCGCAAAGATGCATCGGTTGAGCTTGATAAAATTGTAAAAATCATGAACGAAAATCCAACGATGGTGATTGAACTCGGTTCTCATACCGATTGTAGAGGATCAGCAAGTTCAAATGAGAGATTATCTTCAAAAAGAGCGAATTCTTCCGCGAATTACATAAAGAAAAAAATCACCAATCCGGAAAGAATTTCAGGTAAAGGTTATGGAGAATCCAAACTTGAAATCGATTGCCCATGTGAAGGTGCTGTTCGTTCTGATTGTTCGGAGGCTGAACATCAAAAAAACCGACGGACAGAGTTCATTATTAAAGGGAACTAGTACTTGAAATAATAAGGAATCTGTGTATCGAAAATTTCTTTACTAGAAATGTAAATCATTATTTTGATTTCTTGTGCTAGGAATTTCCTCGATTTAGGGTTTTTAAGACAAAAAAAAGACCCTC
>WTIB01000167.1 GCA_011522905.1 Crocinitomicaceae bacterium
GGGATGGACAGATTTTGGGTTGAGTTCTTCTTTGATTAACGAGGTGAGTGTGGCTTTGTCTTTTTTGAATAATATTTCAAAAAGTTTCGTAGTTGCAAGTGCATCTCCGCCGGCTCTATGCCGGTTTTCAATTTGAATACCAATTTCCTTGCTTAGCTTTCCAAGGCTATACGATTCATGACCTGGTATTATTTGTCTTGATGCTACAACTGTGCATAGATGTGGTTTTCGAAAGTCATATCCCAATGTTTTAAATTCTGATCTGAACATGCCATAATCAAAAGAGACATTATGAGCAACGAATATACTGTCCTCAAAGAAGTCAATTACCTTTTTGGCTATTTCATAAAATTTAGGAGCGTTTTTTACATGTTTATTGGTGATTCCTGTTAGTCGGACAATAAATTCTGGAATATCTTGCTCTGGATTAATTAATGAAGAGAATTCATCAATTATTTTGTTTCCGTCATACTTGTACATGGCCAGCTCAGTAATTTTTGAGCTTTTTGGACTTCCTCCAGTGGTTTCAACATCTACAATCACAAAATTCATTGAATCTAAGTTATTCAAAAATTCAATGTTTTCATACGAATCATTTTGATTTAATATTGGATTCGTAAATCTCGATCCATGTGTTACAAGAAATTTTAGATATGAGTTCCTCAATCAGATTATATGGTATCTCATCTGGCTTTTTAAAACGAATACAAGATTTACCCATGTCAAGCTTTCTCTTGCAATATTTGGGATATTCATCAACAAACCAATTTAAAATAGATGGTTCTGCATAAATTCCCATGTGATATAAAGCAATAAAGTTTTTTTGATTGGCAATACTAACAAAAGGCAAGGCTTGATCAGTGTTTACATGATATCCATTGGGATAGATAGAGTGGGGCACTACATACGAAATCATTCCATATTGAAAGGTCTCTTCAAAACCTTTGGGTAAATTATTGACAATAGAATCTCTCAATTCCTCAAATGCTTTTTTTCGTTCATCTGGAATTTGATTGAGATATTCCTTTACCTTGTTATTCATTTTTATGATAGTCTATCTGGATATACCTTTAATGCTTCCGATAGCACCTCTATCGATTTAAGTAGACTCTCTTTTTTCAAAACATAAGCAATTCTTGCTTCCTGTATTCCAAGGTTTTTACTTGAATAGAATCCAGCAGCTGGAGCCATCATAACAGTCTGACCTTCATGAGCATATTCTTCTAATAACCATTGGCAGAAATCCTCTGCATTTTTAACAGGAAATCGAGCTACACAATAAAATGCTCCCTTTGGTTTTGGACAGAATACTCCAGGAATTTTATTCAGTCCCTCTACCATAATATTCCTTCTTTCCACATATTCATTTTGAACTTCTTCGAAATAAGATTCTGGTGCATCTAAAGCTGCTTCGGCCGCTATTTGATCTACAGTAGGTGGAGATAACCGTGCTTGTCCAAATTTCAATGCAGCGGAAATTACGGCTTTATTTTTAGAAACTAAGGCACCAATTCGTGAACCACACATTGAATATCTCTTAGAAACTGAGTCAATCATGATTACATTATTTTCAATTCCTTCGATTTGCATTACCGAAATAGGCTTGGCTCCATCATAACAAAACTCTCTATATACCTCATCAGCAAATAAAAAGAGATCGTATTTCAGTACGATGTCTCTAAGCTTAAGAAGCTCTTCTTCAGAATAAACATATCCGGTTGGGTTTCCGGGATTGCAAATAACAATGGCTTTGGTTTTTTCCGATACTTTACGCTCAATTTCCGAAATTGGGGGTAGGGCAAAACCATTTTCAATGTCAGCCGATACAGGTACGACATTAAGACTAGCGCTCGTAGCAAAGCCATTATAATTGGCATAAAATGGTTCGGGAATAATAATCTCATCTTCAGGCTCGCAGGCAGTCATTAGACCGAACAATAAAGCTTCTGACCCTCCAGTTGTGACTAATATATTTTCGGATGTTACTTTAATTCCTTGACTAGAATAACTTTGAGCTAGTTTTTCTCGATAAGATTCAAAACCTGCAGAGTGACTATATTCAATTACTTTTAAATCAATATTTTTTATCGCATTAATAGCCGCCTCTGGAGATTCAATATCGGGTTGACCTATGTTCAAGTGATATACATGAGTTCCTTTTTTTTTGGCCATTTCTGCATACGGAACAAGCTTTCGTATAGGGGACTCTGGCATGACAAGTGCTTTGCGAGATATATTGGGCATATTTTTTTTCGACAAATTTAATTAATCTTCTTTGAGCATAAAAGTAAATAGGACGGCGTCATAAGAAAAGTGTGCAGCTATACAAAACCATATGCCAAATACATCAAGTCCGTAAGAAATTAAGATGATAAAAGGGAGAACAATTAAGCCGTAAACTGAAAACCTCAAATTAAATGGATTTAGGTATCCGTGTAATGCGACAAATAATACGGAAGTCAACAATACTCCAGTGAATGATTGAATGCCTTGTCGGAATAATAACTCCTCTCCAATTCCTGCACATAAAGAAAGAAACAATCCATCAAAAACGGATAGCTTCATGTTTCGTACCAATTTATTGATTTTCACTGGGACTTTTTCAAAAAAAGGAGCTTTCATAAACAGATATGCAATAAATCCATAAACGATACCTAATTGAAGTCCATACACTAATGGAATCATACGGAAATCATCAAAGGCAATAAAATCCAAAAATGAGGTCTGATTAAAGTAATATTGTAGGCAAAAACCAGGAATTGGAAATACAAGGAGCGTAATCCATCCAAATAAAATCATTTGATTCCTCATATTTTATTTAAAATCGGTTAAATATTTGGTAGATCCCTTTTTTCACTCTACATTAGCAATATAAACGCTTAAACAACACGCCTATAGACCAAATTTACTTTTAATAGTTGATAAAACAACGAAAATTTAAGTAATGGTACTCTCTAATTTAGGTGATAGCGATTTAATTACCTCATACATTAATGGAAATGAAAAAGCATTTGAAACATTATTGCTTCGACATAAAGATCGCGTATACAGATATATTTATTCAAAGCTGAAAGACAGTCAACTTTCAAATGATGTTTTTCAAGACACGTTTGTCAAAGTTGTAAATACCATAAAACTTGGTAATTACAATGAAGAAGGTAAGTTTTTACCATGGTGTATGCGTATTGCGCACAATCTTGTCATTGATCATTTTCGAAGACAGAGTAAAATGCGAATGATATCTGAAACAAGTCCATTTGACTCTAGTTATTCTATTTTTCACAAAATTGATTCGGGAGAGGATAATTATCTTGAATCTAAAACCAAAGAAGAGCTTGAAAACCAAATGGTCTCCTTAATTGATTATCTTCCTGAGGTTCAAAAAGAAATTATTCGTCTTCGGATTTTTCAGGACTTGTCATTTAAGGAAATCGCAGAGCTTAAAGATATCAGTATCAATACGGCATTGGGAAGAATGCGTTATGCTTTAATTAACATGAGAAAACTCATAGATAAGCACAATTTGGTAACCCATTTCTAAATTTTTCTCGTTGTTTTTATAGCTTTTCTTAACAAGCTATATGGATTCTAATCAGTATCTTTGAGCCTCAATTTTACACTATGTTTGATAATTTAACAGAGAAATTTGAACGGGCATTCAAAGTTTTAAAAGGTCACGGTCAGATTACAGAGATTAATGTTGCAGAATCACTAAAGGAAGTTAGACGAGCTTTATTGGATGCAGATGTTAATTTTAAAACTGCAAAAAAGTTTACCAATACGGTAAAAGAGAAAGCATTAGGTCGAGATGTTTTAAAGTCAGTTTCTCCAGGACAATTGATGATTAAAATTTGTCATGAGGAGCTCATCAAACTTATGGGTGGTAATGAGGTAGAAATAAACTTGACTTCAAATCCATCGGTAGTTTTAATGTCAGGTCTACAAGGTTCAGGTAAAACCACCTTTACAGGAAAACTCGGGAATTATTTAACAAAGAAAAAAAACAAAAAGGTACTCCTCGTAGCTTGTGACGTATATCGTCCTGCTGCTATTGATCAGCTTCATGTGCTAGGTGAGCAACTCGGTATAGAGGTGTTTTCAAATAAGGAAGAAAAGAATCCCATTAACATTGCCAATGAAGCTATTAAAAAAGCCAAGGCAGAGGCTTATAATGTCGTGATAGTGGATACTGCCGGTCGATTAGCAGTGGATGAGGTAATGATGACCGAGATAGAAAACTTGAAGAAATCTATTAATCCATCTGAAACACTTTTTGTGGTGGATTCAATGACTGGTCAAGATGCAGTTAATACCGCAAAAACATTTAATGAAAGAATTGATTTTGATGGAGTAGTGCTTACCAAGCTAGATGGAGATACTCGTGGAGGAGCGGCCCTTACCATTAAAGAGGTGGTCAATAAGCCAATTAAGTTTGTTGGAGTTGGTGAGAAAATGGATGCTCTAGATGTATTCTACCCTTCCAGAATGGCCGATCGTATTTTGGGAATGGGAGATGTGGTTTCACTTGTTGAAAAAGCACAGGAGCAGTTCGATGAGCAAGAAGCAAAAAAGCTTCAAAAGAAGATTTTAAAAAATCAATTTGATTTTAATGATTTTCTATCTCAGCTTCAGCAGATAAAGAAGATGGGTAACGTTAAGGATTTAATGGGAATGATTCCTGGAGTAGGGAAGGCTATGAAAGGAGCGGATATTCCAGATGACGCATTCAAAGGGATAGAAGCCATTATTCATTCAATGACTCCAGAGGAGAGAACGAGTCCTGGAGTATTAAATGCATCTCGCAGAAGCAGAATAGCCAAAGGAAGTGGAACTTCGGTACAAGAGGTAAATAAACTCATTAAGCAATTTGAAGAAATGCGTAAGATGATGAAGATGATGAGTAATCCGAGGGCCATGTCCAATATGATGAGTCAAATGAAAAATATGAAAGGCGGAATGCCCGTCCTGTAAAGAATGGAAGAACAATTTGATTTTTATCCACCAAAACCTGTTTTGCCTAAAAAGGAGGAAAAGTCAGGATGGAGTATGACGGTTTTGTCCTTGGTGCTTTTTGTGGCTTCTTTCATGATATTGTTTGCTGATCGAGTTCAGTTTCTCGTGTTCTTAATTATTGTATTATTTATTCATGAAATGGGACATTTTCTTTTCATGAAATATTTTAATTATAAAAATGTTAAGATGATGTTTGTGCCGCTCATGGGTGCATTTGTTCAAGGGGTCAAAAAGATTTATTCCCAAAAGGAAAGCTTTTTTGTGATTCTAGGTGGACCTGTACCAGGAATATGTTTAGGTATTATTGGCAGTATTTTT
>WTIB01000085.1:0-2700 GCA_011522905.1 Crocinitomicaceae bacterium
ATTTAAACCTGGTCCCATTGAGTAGAATTGAAGAGCTCATCAAAGAACTAGATTTAAAAAGTCATCCTGAAGGAGGATTTTTTATAGAAACTTATCGTTCAAGTCATAAAACAGAAGATGAAAATGGAGTCCTGATGACTTCCATATATTTTCTACTGACCTCGAAAAATATCTCCAACTTTCATCGCATCAAAAATGACGAGCTGTGGTTTCATCACGAAGGAAGCCCTATTTCGATTCACACATTAGAAAATGGTAAGCACCAGGAATATATTTTAGGTAAATCTTTTGGCCATGAATGCAGGCCATATCATTTGATTAAAGGAAATACCATATTTGGCAGTAGTGTTCTTGAAGCTGATTCCTATGCTTTGGTTTCTTGTGTGGTATCTCCAGGATTCGAATTCAAAGATTTCGAGCTTTTTAACTATGAAGATTTGATTGAGAAATTCCCCAATGAAGGAGAGATTATTGAACGCTTGACAACTTAAGGTTGACAAATTAGCGTATCTGACCACGGAGAAAATCCTGCCCATACGCCAAGTGCTCCACCCTCGATATTGGTAGGTATATTTGTTGGAGTAGCAAAAGGATTTCCCGCTGTATACATCTGATTGTATTTTTTCTCGAAGAAATCAAATTCTGCTCTACCAAGCTTAGAGAGCTTTACTAGAATTGTATCTCCCTGCTCATAATAACCGCGATAATCTTCATTAATGGATTCATCAAAGAAATTAATGGGATTCTCGTATGCAAATTCAAAGGTCAGACCATCGAAGAAGGCATCATCAAAAAAGGGTCCGAAAGGCTTGTAAAAAAGAGGGTCTTGTGTGCCATCAGGCAAGATATTTAATCTTTTCACTTCCCAGCGATAAGCATCGTTAAGCCCAGGAGGGTCAGATAGAACGGCCCATGACCAACCATGGTTTTCTAGAGGTGGTTCCGGTTTCCAGAAAAGTGAATCCAATGGAGTGGGTTCTAAAATTGAGGTAACAGAGGTATAACTTTCGCCGTTTACATCAACGCTAAGCTCATACGTTTTCCCCACCTCTCCAACAATTTGAGTTGAGAAATATCCACAAAGGTTTAGGGTGACCAATTGATCTACTGGAATACCAAAAAAAGCTGCTGCAATTTCTTCCGTTCCCGGTGGAAGATTATCCGTGCAAATTTCCACTAAGGTATCATTGATCGTTCCATCTGATACAACTATCGTTGCACCTGAAACAAAGCCATTCAAATAGGCCTCCAAATTGGTTGGTGAATAGATGTTTGCCGTACTCGATAATAGAACGATTGCAGGTTGACCAGTTTCTATTATGCCATCAACTACCATTTGCTCCTCATAACCAGGAATGTCTATTTGCACCTCCTTGGTACAAGAAGTAATGGCGATAGCAATACATAAGTAAATTAACTTTTTCATTACAATTCAAAATTCCAGGTTACACTCGGGATAATTGGAAACAAAGAAACTTGCTTTACAGTAAGTTTAAAATCTCCATCCAGAAAATCTCCATCATTATCTACAAACAAAAAGAAAGGGTTCGCTCTATTGTAAACATTGTAAATAGAGAAAGCCCAGTTGCTTTTGAATTTCTTTTTGACCTTTATGGTTTCGCCCGTAACATCAGTCACTAATTTAAATGGCTTACTATATAAAACAGCAGAAAGATCCAACCTATGATAAGGAGCCATTCTTGTAGAATTTCTTGCCCCGTAATTAAACAATAGATTTTGCTCTTGCACATACCATGAGGAAGGCAAGGTCAAGGTATTTCCTGTAGCATACACAAAGGATGTACTAAATGTCCATCTTTCATTCATTTTGTAGCTACCTACAATACTTAAGTCATGTCGTCTATCGTATTTCGCCGCAAATAGCTCACCTCCATTTCAATCTGGAAACAAACGGTCCGATTTGGCCCATGTATAACCAACCCAACCTGTAAACTTTCCTAGAGATTTTTTGATAAAAAACTCAATACCGTATGACCATCCTTCACCAAAAACAAGAAGATTATCTGTGTTGTCGTTCACATTATCACCCGGAAGCGCACCTTCCCGATATTCAATCATGTTGTTCATTTTTTTGTAGTAGACCTCTACGGAGGTTTCTAACTTATCATCAAAGAAATTTTTAAAATATCCAACGCTTGCCTGATATCCTATTTGGGGCTTTGCAATATCTGTTGTCGGATACCAAATATCTGTAGGTAAAGAAACTGCACTCAAAGCTGTTAAATGTACGTATTGATAGTTATATGAGTAACCCGCTTTTATTGAACTATTATCTGGTAAAAGCCATCTTAAAGACAATCTTGGTTCTAGTCCATGATAAAATTGAATCAAATCACCTGAGGGATATTCAATAGTTGAATCAGGAGCACTTATGCCACCACTCACATACCTTGTAAAAGGCCCCACTTGATGATACATACTGTAGCGTAGGCCCATATTAATTTTGAGCTTATCATTGACTTCAAAGTCGTCTAAAAAGTATAAAGCCGACTCATGAGAAAAAAGCCTCTGAGCTTCACCAGTATCAAAAACCACAGAGTCCGATTCGGCTGAAACACTAGTTGGCGTAAAAGTGTGAAATATATGATTGGCGCCCCATTTTATCGAATGTCTTGTGTTTGGGAAATAAGAAAAATCCACTTTGGAGCCCACATCTCTTACACCGGATAACAAATTAAA
>WTIB01000085.1:2800-5289 GCA_011522905.1 Crocinitomicaceae bacterium
TAATGAGGTTTACACTTTTCACGGCATCAGAATTAAAGACAGAAAAGAATCCAAACAGGTGCGCAGCATTATATACCACACCTTCATCTAACAAAACCAAATTTTGGTCGGGACCTCCACCCCTCACATAAAATCCTTGACCACCTTCTGCGACAGATGATACTCCAGGAAGCAATTGAATGGTTTTAACTACATCTACCTCACCCATAAAAGCTGGTAATGCTTTTATGCTTTCTATATCCAATTCAATTTCACCCATTTGTGTGGAATTCACATTTTCACCTTTCTTTCCATTTACAATAACTTCCTCTAAATCTTGGGTATTTGCCCCCAGCTCAATATTTAAATTCACATCTTCCTCGAAGGAAATGGTACGTACTTCGGCCGGATATAAAGCAGATCTGAATTCAACTTCATAGATTCCAGAATTTACGGTAAGTGAATAAAACCCATAAGTATTCGTGATGGCTCCCTTGTTGATTTTTGGAATAAATACTTTAACTCCAATGAGCGCTTCCCCACTTTTTGAATCTGTCACATAACCACTTAAGGTATGGTTCTCAACATTCTGACTGAAAAGTGATGATTTCAGAAAAATAACAAAAACAAAAAAGGCTAATCTCATTTACCAATAATTACAGAAATGAACTTCTAATGAAATCTTTTCGAGTGCAAAGATATGAACACAAGGGGAATCAAAATGTTTACATATGTTATTTTTACATAAAAAAGAACCAAACTTGCAAGAATCTTTTTCTCATTACAGTAAATTATGCCATTTGAATAGTAATGATGGTACGAGTATTCTTGCCTTTGGAGCGGGTTCATCTCTTCGAATTAATGAAGGACCTACACTTGAAAAAATCAATGCATTCATTAAAGAGCACGACGGAAGCTATGTTTTTTCATTGCTTAGCTATGATATAAAAAATGAAATTGAAAAATTAAATTCCAATAACAGTGATGATGTTTGCTTCCCGTTGGCTTTACTATGGAGACCAGAAGTCGTGGTATCCATTAAACACTCAAATATAAAATACCTACAAGGAAAAGAAAGCCAGGATCATCAATTCTTATTTGAATATTTCAAGGATAACGCAGTAGTTCCAGAAATAAATGAAACTGTAAAATTTCAGGCGAAAACACCTGAAAAAAGCTACTTATCAACCGTAAATCACCTGAAAGGACACATACAAAGAGGTGATATATATGAGGTGAATTATTGTCAAGAATTCATTTCGTATAATACTGAAATTAAAGATATTATAGGAACCTATTTAAACTTAAATAAAAAAACGAAAGCACCATTCGCTAGTTTATTCTGCTTTGATGAGTTTATCGTATTTTCATGTAGTCCCGAGCGATTCATTAAAAGAAATGGTCAAGAGCTCATTACCCAACCCATAAAAGGAACCTCAAGAAGGGGAAAGAATGAGATAGAGGATAAATTATTATTGAATAATTTAAAAAATGATCCCAAAGAAAGAGCGGAAAACATTATGATTGTAGACCTAATGCGAAATGATTTATCAAAACTTGCATGTAAAGGAACTGTAAACGTAGATGAACTTTGTGAAATATATTCCTTCGAAACTGTGCACCAAATGATATCTACAGTTTCTTGCCAACTTAAAAAAGAATGTTCTTTTGTAGATATCCTTAAGGCTACTTTTCCTATGGGTTCAATGACCGGTGCACCAAAAATCAGAGCAATGGAGCTTATTGAGCAATATGAAGATTTTAGGAGAGGTATTTATTCAGGTACAATAGGCTGCATAGCCCCCAATGGAGATTTTGATTTTAATGTAGTAATTCGCACTATGGTTCATAATCGTGAACGAAAAACACTTTCTTGTGCTGTAGGAAGCGCAATTACCATTAAATCAGATGCACAAAAGGAATATGAGGAGTGTCAGATCAAAATAAAAAAAATGATTGATGTCTTTAAGCATTGAAAATAGCATTCAAGAATTCAAACGACGTTATGCTATTTCAGACAGCTGTATGTTGATTATGGGCGTTAGCGGGGGTATTGACTCCATGGTGCTTCTGCATGCGTTAAAAAGTGTGCATGATTCGATTACGGTAGCCCACATCAATTATAAGCTTCGAGCCGAAGATAGCAATGAAGACGCACTATTGGTTGAACGTATTTCAAAGACTTATGACTTGCCTTTTAGAATCCTGGAGAATGATTTAAAAGCAGACCTAGAAAAGAATGGTGGAAACTTACAAGAAAAAGCTCGAAATATTAGATATGCGTTTTTCAATTCTTTAAAGCAAGAGTATAGTGATTCAAAAATCGTTCTTGCCCATCATCAAAATGACCAAATTGAAAACTTTTGGATGCAAATGGCAAGAGGCGGTGGAATTGGAGCCATGTCTGGAATGAGGGTAATCAATGAAGACATCTTGAGACCCTTACTTTTGATATCTAAAGCACAAATTCATGAATATGCGAATAAGTATAAGATTGAATGGCGAAAAGA
>WTIB01000076.1 GCA_011522905.1 Crocinitomicaceae bacterium
ATTCAGTTTATCATATTTATACCCATCACTTTCACTAATATTGTAATGTTTCATTAGATCAAATTTCTCAACAATTAAGTCTTTAATTTGGGCAGATTGTAAAATTTGAACAAGCTGTTCTGCTTGCTCTTCCTCCCCAAAATCCATAGAAGAAGCTTTCGTATTTCTTTGTTCAGAAAAAGATACTGAACTAGACGCTGCAGGAAATATGATAGCTGTCGATAGGTATAAAGGTGTAATCAGGTAAGAAAGACCAAAAGCAAGTGCACTAGCAACAAATGAAAAAGACAAAATTATTTTTCTTTTACGAAATAAAAATGTCAATAAACGCTCCCTTTCTTTATTTAAGTTTAGATCAGTTTGTTCCATTATATTTTTTTCAGGTTACGAAAATAGGACTTATAAATACAATTAAAACTGTATTTACGATAAATTATTTGATTTGACTTGAAGAGAAATAAAGTTTCTTCATGGATTTAAGATCAATTAAAGACATAGAAAAAGTCAATATGAAACCAACAAACATTTGGAACCAGATTAAATATGAACTGTTTTGAAGGTAATGACTTACGAGAAAAAGGCCTCCTATTAAAACAAGAAACTTTATAGCGCCAAGTATTTTAATCGGGATTTTAAAATTCACAACACAATAACTGAATTGAAGGATTGCGGTTGCCAGCTGTGTGAAAAATGTTGCAATAGCAGCACCGAGAGCACCGTGACTAGGAATCAATATTAAATTAATACGAATATTTGTAATGATTCCACCAAGAGAAATAATATTTAACGCTTTTAAATTTCCATTGGCAGTCAATAATGTCCCGAAGATAAAATTCATACAGATAGGAAAAAACCCAAGCATTAAAAATTGAAAAGGGCCAATGGCTTCATTAAAATCTGTATAAATCAGCCCAAGTATATATGCGGAGTTGTAACACGTTACAAATATGATAATGATTACACCACTAAGAAGAAGATTTGCCGAAGTTTTTACGAGATCAAGAACTGCGGGTATAGATTCCTTGAGCTGTTTGGAGAATAACGGGAATAATAACCCGGCAAATATCATCCCAAACATATAAAATGCATCTAGAAGGCGGAAACCTTGGGCATAAATTCCAGATTCATAAGCACCATTATGGTGTATTCTTTCTAACATCACCCCATCTACTCTTGTATACAATAACATTAAAACAATTAATAAAGCATATGGCCAACTTTTTTTAATGAGATTAATGCTAAAGGAAGGGTCCCAAGAAAAATATGGACGACGAAGATGTTTAATTAAAAGTATAAACCCAATACATAGTGTAGCAGCGTAACAAAAGGTTTGAATCCAAATAAACCATTCAATTTTAAATGTAGTCGGGGCCCAAGGAGAAAATAACATAACACCTCCTATTAGGATTAACAAGGCGCGATCTAAAACTGAAATGAAGGCGTCTGTTTTAAAGAAGTGAAATCCAGCAAAATGACTTCTGAAATAGGCAATAGTTAATATTAAAAATTGATTTAAAATAAGAAAAGAAAGAAGAAACATGGGGCGGCCTGAATAACCCAAGAAGTAGGCAAGGCTAAAGGTGAAAACACTGTAAATACTGAACAGAACAATCCGAAAAGTAAATACTCTACCAAAGTATTTCTTTATTTCAACTGGATTTTGCGCAAGATTCTTTGTGGTATAATTATTAATTCCAAAATCCAATAAAATGTTGAATAGCACAGATAAGTTGAGTAGCGAGAAATACAAACCATAATTTTCAGGGCCCACCCTGTTTTGAACAGTAGCATCAATTCCAAATAAGGCAATAGGTTTGATAAGTAGATTCAAAAGAATCATCAACACCAAATTTGAAAAGAAAATTCTCTGCATATTATTGCTTTACGAGCAATTTGAATCCTATTCCATGCACGTTCATTATTTCTATATTCTCATCTTCTTTCAAAAGCTTTCTCAGCTTGGCAATATAGACATCCATACTTCTCCCATTAAAATAGTTGTCATCACCCCAAACGGCTCTTAAAGCTGCCTGCCGATCAAGCAGGTCATTTTGATTTTGAACCAATAATTTTAGCAACATATTCTCTTTTGTTGTCAGCTTTTTAGGACCTTCATTTAGGTGGAGAACACTCAGCTCAGGTTCATATTGAATTTTTCCAACGTGAATTTTTTCTTGTATATTTTTTTCATTAGATGCTGTTCGTTTTAGAATGGCATTTATTCTTGCCAAAAGCTCCTCCATTGAAAAAGGCTTGGTAATGTAGTCATCAGCACCGACACCAAATCCTTTAAGCTTATCTTCTTTCATCGATTTAGCCGACAAAAACAGGAATGGGATACTTTTATCTAAAAGACGGATTTCTGAACCAAGCGTAAGCCCGTCCATTTCAGGCATCATAACATCAAGCACAAGAAGGTCGAACTTTTGTTTTGTGTTATTGAAAAGTTCATATGCTATTTTTCCATTCTTTGCCAATTCAACATGGAAGCCCTTTGCTTGGAGGTAGGAGATAAGCAGCTTTCCAAGGTTTTCGTCATCTTCAGCTAGTAATATATTTTTATTTTCTCTCATTGTTTATTCATTGTTATAACAAATGTTGTGCCCATACCATATTTGCTTTTTACTTTTATATTCCACTGGTAGCCCTCGCAGATACGCTGAACGTAATTTAAGCCCAAGCCGAAGCCCTTAACATTGTGAATATCACCTGTAGGTACACGATACAATTTATCAAATATTTTATCAATATGCTCTTTTTTAATTCCAATACCCGAATCAGAAATGCTTAGAACGATACTTTTTTGATTTTGTTTTATATCAACTTCAACCGAGGCTCTCCCTATGCTGTATTTAACGGCATTGTCAATAATATTTGAAAGAAGGTTTCTAAGATGAAGTCGTTCACAAAGTATGATTACAGGTTCTTCAGGTTTAGAAAGCAGAATGGAACAATTTTCTTTTCCCACTCGAAATAAGGTATTTTCTATTACTTTGTCAGCAACCTCTGACAGGTTTACTTCCTCTTTCCCCCATTGAATATTTTGCTTTTCAAGAGCAGCGCTTTCTAAGATGCTTTCCACCAGTATCTCAAGCCTTCTATTTTCTTGTCGAATCATATCAATAAACGGCAAAACTGTGGAATTATCCTTACCATTATTTACATCTGAATCCTCCATAGCCTCGCAAGCCAGTGCAATAGTTGATATTGGTGTTTTAAATTCGTGGGTCATATTTGATATAAAGCCCGCCTTCAACTCAGAAAGGCGTCTTTGCTCGATAATGGTTTTAAACATAAAAACAAAAGCAATGAGTACTAAGACAATAACTATTATTGATCCTGCAATTGATAAGGTCATTTCTTTTAAGATATATCGACCCCTTTGTGGAAATTGAATTTGTAAATATAAGGGCTCGCTAAAAGTATTATTTGGAAATAAACTGACCTTATGATTGGAATCAAAAGCCATGGACCCATCATAATTTTTTGTCTTTAGCGGGAAAGTGACAGGTTTTTGTTCACCTTGATAGATACAGAATTTATAATTTTTCGGCAAGTTTTCACTCTTTAATTCATAGGCAATAATAGAGTCGAGAAAGATTAAATCAATTCTTTGCTGTGGTGTTTCAAGAATATTTTCTTTAAAAGCCTGTACCATCATTTCGTTAATAAACTTGGCTTTTTTAAAGATTTGTTGAGTAACTTTTTGATTAAGTTCTATTGATATTTGACCTGAATCAGCAGCCGCGGGAATAATTTTAGTTCCTCCTTGAAAAACATCTTTAATCTCTCTGTAGTCTTTGGCTAGTACCCTTTGTTCAGCGCTAAGTCCTCGAATAGAATCAAAGGCGCGACCCTGAATAACTAGGTACTCCTCTCTATGGCCTTTATTGAAAATAACTGTATCAGTAATGGTTATGTTTTGAGTTGGAACTAAATTTTCAAATTCTGTCTTTAGTATTTCCTTATACTGGATACTAAAGTCGTCATTGACAATATTCATATATTTCCGATAATCCTCAGCTTTTTCGTGTCGAAAAGAAATCTTGTCTTGAAAATATTGAATTTTTTCATTTAATTCTTTAGACTTCTGATTGTACGTGTAATGTAGCTGATATGACTGAACAATAATTAAGCTGACAATAGACAATGCCAAAAGCAGGACAGCTAAGCTTATTTTATTTTTTTTCAACACAATAAACGAAGCTAAAGAAAATCAAGTCATTCGAGAAGAAAAGTTAACCATTTTTAACATGATAAAAGATGATGTGTGTTTTTTAAAAAGTCAAAATCGAAGCTATTCTTTTTGCAATTGCTTAATTTTGTTTCATAAACTATTAGTATGATTGAAATTCAGCGGATAAAAGAAAATAAATCCGAAGTTATTGAAGGCTTAAATAAAAGGGGGATTCACTGTGAAAAGGAAATCGATAACATATTGGAGATTGATCAGGATTGGCGAAATGCCAAAACGGAGCTACAAGACGTGTCCACTAAGATTAATGCGATTTCTAAAGATATAGGTAGGCTTTTTAGTACAGGAGATAAAGAGCAGGCTCAAGCCTTAAAAACTCAAAGTGTAGATTTAAAAAAACAAGAAGCATCTTTAAAGGCAAAGGTTGAGGATCTTCAATCTAAGCTATCAGGGGCTATAATGGCATTGCCTAATATTCCCCGCCCAGAAGTGCCGGCAGGTAAAGATGAGAAAGACAATGAAATAGTTTTCGAGTCAGGTGAAAGCCCTAAGAGAGAAGATGTGATGTTGCCGCATTGGGATTTAGCAAATAAGTATAATCTAATAGATTTTGAACTCGGTGTTAAGGTAACGGGCTCAGGGTTCCCATTTTACAGAGGTCAAGGCGCTAGACTGCAAAGAGCTTTAATTTCTTTCTTTTTAGATGAAGCGAGTAAGGCGGGATATGAGGAGTTCAGTTCTCCCTTAATGGTCAATGAAGAAAGTGGGATTGGAACAGGGCAGCTTCCCGATAAAGAGGGAATGATGTATCATGTGGGGACGGAAAACTTATATCTTATTCCCACCGCAGAGGTGCCACTGACAAATATGTATAGAAACACGATACTTCCGAATGCTGATTTTTCAATAAAAATCACAGGACATACACCATGTTTTAGAAGAGAAGCTGGGAGCTATGGTAAAGACGTAAGGGGCTTGAACAGATTACATCAGTTTGAAAAAGTTGAAATTGTACGCATTGAAACTCCAGATAATGCTGAATCGGCTTTACAAGAAATGATTGCCCACGTAAAAGG
>WTIB01000119.1 GCA_011522905.1 Crocinitomicaceae bacterium
CCTCTAGCCTATTCTTTAAGCCATTAACACCTTTCCATTTTAGCATTTCCTCTTTTCCGGAAAAAGTTAAGGAAACAGTATAATCAGCATTATTTAAAAATTGAAGCTCTTTCCTTTTAAAATAATTATATACCCACTTATAAATTGGATTTTTTAAATCCCAAAGCTTTCCATCAACTCTTTCATCAGCCCAAAACCCTCTCATGTCAAAAAGAAAACTGATGCCAAATTTTATCTTCATCGAATTACCAATCAAGGAAGAAAGATAACTTCTGCAATGTACGAGGCTGAAATTATATTTGCGATGCAAGGCATATGATTTCCTTTTCATCTTGCGTACATCCCAAATCGTTGAAAGCAAAGGAGGTCGCTTGGTATACATTAATGGATGCCATTCAATTTCATTTTCACTACAAATTCTTTCAATGACTTTTCGATTTTGCGTATATCTATTCGGCTTTTCAAAGCTGACAAGATGAAATTTATATCCCTTTTTTGAAAGTCCAATGATGTATGGCAACACTTGAGATTGTCCTAACGGATCTGTCATCCCATCATATGAAAGATAAAGGACATTTTTTGTCATTGAAACAAAGATAGAGCAATCCTAAAAATAAGTGGTATAACCAAAGTGAATTTTGCTTGATCTAAAATCGATAGGGTTAGAGAATTTTTTACCCAGTGCATATGTAATATTAAAAACTCCAATTTTCGACCCAAACGAAATTCCTGCACCAAATCCAAAAGGCTGATCCTTAAAGTATTGCAAGGCCCTATTCTCATACATACATTGATCATAAAAAATAAATACATTACTACTCTTGTCCAGTAAAAATCTATACTCAATAGTGAGTTGAGCTTTTACAGAGGCAAAAAGTTCCTCCTCATTAAAACCTCTAAGGTTATTTAGCCCTCCAAATCGAAAAAGTTCATTTTGATAAATTACAGGGCTAGAATACAAATCAAAATCACCAGCTAAGAGAAGAACGTGTCTCTTGAAAATCTGAATAAATTCTCTGTAATTGAAGTGCCCGGTGAATGTCGTGTTACTTGTACTAGCTGAGTCAGAATTGAGTCTTCTTTGTCCTACATATATTTTACTTTCAAAAATTCGTCCCTTTGAAGGATTGATGATATTATCTAGCTCTTTTTTTTCTATAGAAAGACCATAAGCATTGGTACTATAGGAGCTCAAAGACTCAAATTCATTACTATTATCTGCTCCACTCAGTAAATTTGAATTGATATATCGGTAATGGGCTCTGAAAAGCAAGCCATTATTTAACCTATACGATACATTGAATTCGGCATTCAGGTCTAGGAAAGTAGAATCACGCTTGTATAAAAGAAAATTTGCGGAAGTCCCAAATGGACTTTGAAAAAGAAAAGGATAATCAAAATGAATATTCAAGCGTTGAGTCTGAGGCCTGATACTTCGCCAATTGAGTTTAAACAATTCCCCTTTTTTTAAGGTGTTCTGTAGCTTCAAATTTACTTCTCCAGTCAAAGCCATTCTCTGACTTACTGGATCTGGTTGCAAGCCAATCGCTCCGCGCAAAAAACTTGCCCTGTCTGACTTTACATACAAAAATATTTCATGACCCTCATTTGTATATAATATTTCGGAAGGCTTAATTGTGTTGATGAAATTATTTTGAGCAATCTTATCGTCTATTATAGATATAGCATTTTCACTGTAGGCATCTCCAATGGAGATTCCAATGATACTTTGTATGGTATTTATAGAAATGCTCGAATCACCCTTAATATGTATTTTCTTGAGCACACTGTATTTTCCTTTTGAAATATGGAGACTGGAGGAAATTTGATTTGATTTAATGGTAACATTCTTAAGTTGAACATTTACAAATGGATAACCCGAGTTTAAATAGCCAGTAATCTTGTTTTCTAAGTACTGGGCAAAGTTTTTTGGACTAAAATGATTTTCTGCACTTATCCTATTGAATATCCCTTTATTCATATCAATGGAATCAAGCAGAAGTATTTTACTAAATTTTGCTCCAAGGTTTACGATGCATTTTTTACTTGAATCCTTTAAAGAAATCTCATTCAAAAAATACCCTCTCTCTATGAGGTCCAAATTTAATTCTCGTATTTTTTTTTGAATATTTTGATTTTTTTTTGAAGTATCACATTTTAAATACTTGGGCAGCTTCTGTTTTCCCTGAGTCTCATTATAATGTATGGTATAAACTTCTTGCGAAACCCCATATTTCATAGATATTATGAGAAAAAATAGCAAAATTATCCATCTATGTATTTTCACGTATTGCGATGTAAGATATTCCCTATAAAATTCCATTTTTTAATTCCGAAATCCAATATTTTTTAAATAAAATTGTAACTTTAGAATTGCTAAGCCCGTTAGATAGATACGAACAACAAAAATTTACACTATGAAATCGAAAGTAACTTTAGTTTTTTTACTCGCCTTTTTAACCACGATTTTAATTTCATGCGGAGCTGGTAGAACAGCAAGCTGTGATGCATACGGAAGTATCGATAACGTACAGATTGAAAACCAAGACTTGGCTTCAAAATAAAAGATCGTTTTAAAACATTTTACAAGCGTTTTAAATACTCTCCCATTTCGGTTTGTATTTTTAACGCTTCTTTTTTTGCTCCAAATGCAAAATTCTCAGTTTGGTCGGCATAGATAATAGCCCTTGAAGAATTCACCAAAAGACCACACTCCTTATTTATTCCATACGCGACAACCTCTTTTAAAGATCCACCTTGCGCACCAACTCCGGGAACTAGGAAAAAATGATTTGGAGCTAGTTTTCTCATTTTTGCAATATCCTCAGATCTCGTAGCTCCCACTACAAACATCATATTTTCCTCACTCCCCCATTCTTTACATTTCTCAACCACGGCCTCAAAAATTGGAACATTGTTGGCTTCTAAAAACTGAAAATCCCTAGCCCCTTCATTAGATGTCATGGCTAAAACTACGGCCCATTTATTTTCATGTGTCAAAAAAGGCTTAACACTATCAGATCCCATGTATGGGGCAATGGTCAATGCATCACAGGAATAAGTCTCAAAAAAAGTCTTCGCATAATACAAGGAAGTATTACCAATATCTCCTCTTTTGGCATCAGCAATAATAAGGCATTCCTTTGGTATATATTCAATAGTCTTCTGAAATGATTTCCAACCAGAAATTCCCAAACACTCATAAAAAGCTAGATTTGGTTTATATGCGACACATAAATCACTAGTTGCATCAATAATGGCTTTATTGAATTCAAATATTGGATCACTAGTTTCCAAAAGATGTTTAGGGATCTTATTCAAGTCTGGATCTAAACCCACACACAGAAATGATTTTTTTTGAAATATTTGATCAATTAATGCCTTTCTATTCATCTTTATTCTCCTTTAAGCTTCTCAGCATTTTCAGCCATTTTTAAAGCATCTATCATTTCTTGTACATCTCCATTCATAAATGAACTTAGATTATACATGGTTTTATTTATTCTATGATCTGTTATTCTTCCTTGAGGATAATTGTATGTCCTAATTTTAGCAGACCTGTCACCAGATGCAACAAGGGTTTTACGTTGCTCTGCCCTTTCGTTCTCAATTCTATCAAGTTCAGCTTGGTATAACCTGGATCTCAAAACAGAAATTGCCTTTTCTAAATTTTTATGTTGGCTTCGACCATCTTGACATTCTACTACAACACCCGTTGGTATATGGGTTAATCGGATTGCAGATTCTGTTTTATTCACATGCTGACCTCCAGCTCCAGAAGCTCTAAATGTGTCGCGTCGTACATCCGTCATATCAAGTTCAAAATCGACATCTTCTGCCTCAGGTAAAACAGCTACAGTAATTGCTGATGTGTGAACTCTACCTTGAGACTCAGTTTCAGGAACACGCTGCACTCTATGTACACCTGATTCAAATTTCAACATTCCATAAATTCCTTCGCCTTCGATACTCATAGAAATTTCCTTATATCCCTTTACCGTACCTTCAGACGAATTGATTATTTCATGCTTCCACGATTTTTCCTTAAAATACATGGTATACATTCTAAAAACATCTTCAACAAAAATACATGCCTCATCTCCTCCCGTTCCTGCTCTCAATTCAATAATCGCATTTTTATCATCCTCGGGATCTTTTGGAATAAGCATAATTTTAATTTCTTCTTCCATTGGAGTCCTTAGCGTCTCTAATTCTTCAATTTCCAACTTTGCCATTTCCCTCATTTCAGGATCAGTTTCTTCCTCTAAAAGTGCTCTAGAGCTCTCTAAGTTGGCAATTAAATTATTATACTTTTTGTAGGTTTGGTCAATAATCTCGAGATCCTTGTACTCCTTATTTAATTTGACATATCGCGGCATATCGGCAATGACATCTGGATCGGTAATTAAATTACCAACCTCAATAAATCGAAAATGAATGGCTTCTAGTTTTTGGAGTAAATCGGACATTCTCTACTAATTGATTTATTTGCTAAAATAATTATAATTAAACGAAAGAATTACTGAATAAACAAAATGCCACAAACTTTGTGGCATTTTTCAATTTTACATAATGTTATATCAGGAATCGATTGAACCTTGAACTCGTTTCATGAAATCATTTAGAGCTGCTTTCTTATCCACACCCTCTTTAATTGATTGATAAACCTCGAGTGCCCCAGACATATTAGATAAAAGTTCTCCAATAACATCTATCTCTTCATCTTTAAGTGATTCTAGGTCAATCAAGTCCTCCAAAGTCTCTAATGTCTCAACAACATAGTCCTCATCATTATTCTCAATGAAATTCACGATATGTTTAATGACTGGTAAGCGCATTAAGTACTTTTTCTATGGTTTCAATTTTATTCCCCTGTGCTTCTTCAACAAGTTTCCCATCATAAAAGCCAGCAAATGTGGGCAGATTATTTACGTTGGCCATTTTTCTTGAATTTGGAAACTTTTCTGCATCAATATAAATGAACAAAATATCCTCATGTTCACGCGAAAACCTTTTAAACTTGGGTTTGGTTATTTTGCAGTTCCCACACCAAGTAGCTCCGTACTGGACCATTACCTTTTGGTTTTGGACCAGTTGCTCGTTTAAATCATCTGCAACTGCTTCGACGAACATTTTAGTGTTTACTTAAATAATCAGCTACTCCATCTCTTGTTGCATCCATGGCATCTTTTCCTTCTTCCCAGTTCGCTGGACAAACCTCACCATGCTTTTGATTGTGAGC
>WTIB01000069.1 GCA_011522905.1 Crocinitomicaceae bacterium
CTAACGTACTTATTATCATTATATTAATGCTAGTTATTGGAATAATTAATATAGGATCTGTACTCTTGGTTATGATTGTTGTAAGATCTAATTTTATTGGCATATTGAAGGCACTAGGAGCAAACAATTGGAGCATCAGAAAAATATTCCTCTATCAAACTGGCTCACTGATTCTAAAGGGAATGATTATCGGAAATGTAATTGGTTTATCACTATGTTTTTTACAAGCTGAATTTCAAATTTTAACGCTAGATGCAACTGTGTATTACCTCTCTAATGTTCCGATTGAATTGAGCATTTTAAATATTTTGATGATTAATATGATTACGTTTGTCGTATGCATGCTGAGCTTATTAATACCAAGTATGGTCATCTCGAGGATTTCCCCATCAAAATCTATTAAATTCAACTAAGAGATGACAGCAGTTCAACATATACCGCGAAAGGAATTGAGTCAATTTTCCGAAAATGATTTGGAATTTATTTATGATCAAAGCAAACTCAAGGATTTTATTGGTCTACCATTTTCAATGGCAAATATTGAAAAACAGATAGAATTGAAAAAAGATTGCTTTGATATAAAAAGTCGAGATCAGCTTGTAAACGTTCTTCAAACACAATACTTGGATGTTCGTCAAAACGACGACGCCTTATCACAAATTAATCGTTTAAAAGAACCCGATACGTTTTCAGTTACAACAGGTCATCAGCTTTGTCTTTTGGGAGGCCCCATGTATTTCTTTATTAAGATTATTCACGTCATTAAACTCACGGAAATTTTAAATGAGAAGTATCCTAAAAATCACTTTGTTCCGATATTTTGGATGGCTTCAGAAGACCATGACAGTGAAGAAATAAATCATTTGCACCTTTTCAACAAAAGGATTCATTGGGACCATGGGCAGACAGGAGCAGTTGGAAGATTTAAGAATGAGGGACTTCAAGAAATATTTGAAGATCTGACAAATCTATTCAGTGAATCTCGCCAAGAAGAATTGATGCATGTATTTCATTCTTTTCAAGGTAAAACTTATGGTGCGGCCTTTAGAAATTGGTTAAATGATATTTTTTCTGAAAAAGGTTTGGTTGTTATAGACGGTGACGACAGGGAGCTTAAGTCTATGTTTGGACCAATTATGAAAAGGGAATTGACTCAAAATTTCTCAAATGAAATCATTCAGAAAACAAATCAAAATCTAAAAGCGATTGGCAGAAAAATACAGGTTCATTCAAGAGATATTAATTTGTTTGGTCTGTCAGAAGGAAGTCGAAACCGAATTATAAAATCGGACCAACATTTTCTTATAGATGAGAAGAAATATAGTCGAGAAGAGCTGTTAACCAAATTGGAAAATGATCCAGATATGTTTTCCCCAAACGCCATACTCAGACCCCTCTACCAAGAATGTATATTACCAAATCTTTGTTATGTAGGAGGAATGGCTGAAATGAATTATTGGGCTCAATTAAAAGGAATTTTTGAGGAAAGTGAAATTCCCTATCCCCTACTTCAATTTAGATCAAATGTGTTGTGGATTGATCGCTCAACAAAAAAAAGAATGGAATCCTTGGGATTAGCAATAAAAGAGATTTTTAAAGACACTGAACTGATCATCCAAAAATACGTCGATAAAACCGACGCTAATCCACTTAAAGAAGAAGATCTCGAAGAAGGACTTGCTCAAATAGAAGCGGAGTTTTTGAAAGCGTCAGATGAGCAAAAACATCTTCATCCATGGATTGGAGCAGAATTAAACAAGATGAAAAAAGCAGTTGCCCACATCAAATCTAAAATTCTGAAAGAGAAGAAAAAATCTCAAGAAGAGAACTTATTGAAAATTCAAAAAATTAAAGAAACTTTGTTTCCTTCAAAGCAATTACAAGAGCGGCATCAAAATTTATTGCACTTTTGTAACGCTAACAGTTACCAATCCGTTATAGATAACTTGTACGAGGGAATTGACCCACTAAATGATGGTTTTACAATAATTTCAGAAATATGACTCAAAATAACATCAGAAAAGTATTGAGTGAACACAACGTTATTCCAGTTGTCAATTTTGAAGACATCAACGACGTTGAAAAGACAATCGAAAAGCTCGTTGAAAAGGATATTCATTGTATAGAAATAACACTACGAACGCCTAAAGCATTTGAATGTGTGGCTGAAGCTAAAAAAATGAATATCGACAATTTTGATGTTGGTATTGGGACCGTTGTTTCTTCAGACCAAATCAAACAAGCAACAGACCTTGGCGTTTCCTTTATGGTTAGTCCAGGGATAAATGAAAAACTGGCACCCCATTTTGAAGGCAGCCAAATCCCTTTTATACCAGGAATTGCAACACCAAGCGAAATTATTCTAGGTAAACAGCTTGGATGGGATACATTTAAGTTCTTTCCTGCCCATTTATTTGGGGGTATTAAATCGTTAAAAACCTATGGTCAAGTGTTCCCAGATGTTAAATTCTGTCCAACGGGAGGAATTAATGAAGAGACCTACCCTTCTTATTTGGAACTTCAAAATGTAATATCGGTAGGAGGATCTTGGGTGATATAAACCAACTATTGATATAGTAATTTGATGATTTCCTCATCAATGCTTGCAAATGAGGTGCGCTCAGAATACCCTTGATAAAAAATACTTTCAGGATAATCATATGTATCATTAAAAAAACCAAGTGATTGAGTAATCTCCTCTCTGATCACATGTCTTTGCCTTTTCATATTTGAATCATGTGTATTCACAAACATGTAGGCACGCTGAATCTCTTGCTGGTAACTTTGGATATGAAAATGTCCATAAAATTGACCATCAAGTCTTTTTCCTGACCAAGTTTGTTTATTGTGTTCCTCAATTGACCCAAAGAAAATAAATGAATTGGCCCTTTTCGGATTTTTAACAAGATGTATTCTTTGACCCACCATGAGTCTATTTAGCTCCTTAATGACCTTCATTACCTCCTTCTTATTTGACTGACTGTAATTCCCATAAAGATGGATGTATATATCTTTTTCCCATTTAAATATTGGCCCTTCGGTATGAGGTCGTTGTTCAGAATATCGAAGAATTTGATTAAAATAATAAGCAGTCTCCTCATCAACACCACTTAAGTCTGGCAAGAATCGATTTTTTGTATTCGGGTTGGGTTCTGATTCACGAAGATTAAAAAAGGCTTTGAACTCAGACTTAAGATATGTTTTTAGCCGTTCTTGTTGCTCATCAGGTAATCCCAAATAAATGGCGACCGAAGCCATACAAGCAAAGGAAAATGTAAGGATTCTATGTTTAAATAATTTTGGCATACCTAATGAAGAGAACGTTTTCTACAATGGTATATCAAGTATTAAGCCAAAACTTGCTTTGAAATTTTAATAATAATTTAACATTGAATACGATTTAGTGTCTAAACAAAGTTTAGTTTTGTCAAAAACAGTATTATGACGTTTGGGGTTTTTGAAATTTTATCACTCATTGGAGCGCTCGGTTTTTTCATCTTTGGAATGAAGATTATGAGCGATGGAATTCAAAAATTCGCTGGTGATCAAATGCGTTCGATACTGAGGCAAATCACACAAAATCGTTTTGCAGGTATATTGACTGGCTTTGGCACAACTGCTATCATTCAATCATCAAGTGCAACAACCGTAATGATTGTGAGCTTCGTTAATGCAGGTTTACTCTCATTACGACAGGCTATTGGTGTCATCATGGGGGCGAACATTGGTACAACAGTTACTGCTTTTCTTCTTCTAGCTTTTGGTTTTGGTAAATTCAGCATTTCAGATTATTCGCTACCGATCATTGCAATCGGGATACCCCTATTTTTCGTAAATCATTCAAAAATCAAATCTTTTGGTGAATTCCTCATAGGTTTTGCCATTTTATTCATGGGACTTGACGCACTTAAAGAGTTAATGAGCTTTATTAAGGAAGACCCTAGTTTTCTCCAAAATTTCATCCAACCATTAGACCAATTTGGTTTTGGATCTGTGATCATATTTGTTCTCATAGGAACCCTATTAACTGTTATCGTTCAATCTAGTAGCGCCGCCATGGCGATAACCCTTTCATTATGTGGTGGAGCAAATGGATTATCATTCGAATTGGCAGCCGCAATTATTCTAGGAGAAAATATTGGAACAACAATTACAGCAAACATGGCAGCTTTAATTGGAAATATTCACGCGAAAAGAGCCGCTATCGCCCATCTTTTCTTCAATGTTCTTGGCGTAATCTGGATGCTCATTGTATTTTATCCATTTTTACAATTTGTGGATTTCTTGGTTAGTGAAACTTTTTTCAATGCACTAATCATAGATGGTGATGCTGAATCCTCAACACGCTGGTCATTGGCCGTTTTCCACTTGTTCTTTAATATATTCAATACGCTTATTTTGGTTGGATTTATTGCCAATATTGAAAAACTTGTAATACGTATTCTTCCTCCGAAAAATGATGATGATGAGATGTTTAATCTTAAATATTTCTCGTCAACAATTCCTGTAGGTGAATTATCCTTAATCGAGGCACAAAAAGAAATTGTAAAATTTGGTAAAATTGTTTCAAGAATGAATGATTTCTGCCGACATATTTTGACTGAGAAAAAAGAATCAGAGTTCAATAGATACATTGAGCGCATCGAAAAATACGAGGATATTACAGATAAAATAGAAGTTGAAGTAGCGAGCTACCTAACAAAGGTCTCCGAAAGTGAATTAAGTGAAAGAAGCTCTATAAAAATTAGAGGGATGCTAAGTATGGTCGGTGACTTAGAAAGAATGGCCGATATTTATTATCAGATAGCAAAAACTACTGCACGAAAAAGAAGTAATAAAATCTGGTTTACCCCAAATCAACGGGAGCGTATAATTGAAATATATAATCTCATGGAAGAGATTTTGGAAACCATGTGTCTCAATCTTGAAATGAGGTATTCAGAAGTAGAATTGTCTAAAGCAAAAAGCCTCGAAAAGAATCTTAATAAGTTGAGGAAAGAAATAAGGAAAGAGCACTTCTTGAATGTTGAGAAAGGAGAATATCCATTTAATAATGCCATTATTTACAGTGACCTATTCAACTCCCTTGAAAAGGTAGGAGATCACGCAATCAATGTCACCGAATCCATTACTGGTGAGGTTTAGTTAAATAAAAAATTAACTTTC
>WTIB01000150.1 GCA_011522905.1 Crocinitomicaceae bacterium
GAGGTTATCCGTGGACCTTTACAAGGAATTATTGCAACTTCTATCAATGAAGGGCGTACACACAAACTGATAGTAGAAATTGAAAGTATGGAGCAACGCTTCATCGTTCATGTGCCAAAGTCATGTATTCGAAAAATCTAAATTTGATGCATGGTCGTTTATATATTTTATACGTAGTCACAAAATTTAAATGTGACTTACGCTTGGCGAAGCCATATAAACTTAGTTTATGTTAAAAAGAATTTTAGTTACCGGAGGAGCAGGATTTATAGGATCCAATATGTGTGAATATCTATTAAAATTAAACCATGAGGTGGTTTGTCTTGATAATTTTATCACAGGTAGACGAGAGAATATTGATGAATTCTTAGCCAATGATAAATTTACCTTAATTGAAGGAGATATTAGAAGTCTAGATGATTGTCGTCAAGCTGTTAAAGATGCCGATGCTGTTCTTCACCTTGCTGCTTTAGGTTCGGTGCCAAGATCCATTGCTGACCCAGTTACAACAAATGACATCAATATAAATGGCTATTTGAATATGATTGTCGCAACCAGAGATGCAGGTATCAAGCGTTTTGTTTATGCCGCAAGCTCTTCCACCTATGGCGATTCTGAATCATTACCAAAAATAGAGGAGGTTATTGGAAAACCCCTATCCCCTTACGCCATTACAAAATATGTCGGGGAGTTGTATGCAGATGTATTTTCAAAAACCTATGGAGTCGAATGCATCGGACTTAGATATTTTAATGTCTTCGGTAAAAAACAAGACCCTGCAGGAGCTTATGCAGCAGTCATCCCCAAGTTTACGGACCTGTTAATCAATAAGAAAGCACCAACTATAAATGGAGATGGCTCGTATTCAAGAGATTTCACATATATTGATAATGTATTGCAAATAAATTATTTAGCACTAACCACTTCAAATAATAATGCATTAAATGAAGTATATAATGTTGCCTTTGGTGAAAGCTCAACTTTAAATGAATTATTTTCGCAAATAAAATTGAATTTACTGCAATTCATTCCCGAAATAGAATCCATACAGCCTATTTATGGTCCATATAGAAAAGGTGATATTCCACATTCTCTGGCGTCCATTGAAAAAGCAAAAAAATTATTGAGTTACAATCCTGAATTTTCGTTAAGAGAAGGATTGGAAAAGACCGTCAAATGGTATTATGAATCAACTGTTTTAAAAACATCTTGAATATATTAAATTTAATAGGTAGGAAGGAAGCTCTTTTTGATGCTGATTTAATCAAACTTGAATCCGAATTAACCGAAATCATATCTAAATCAAGCTTTCTAATACTTGGAGGAGCAGGATCTATAGGACAAGCTGTCGCAAAACAGATTTTTAAGCGCAATCCGAGCTTACTTCATATTGTTGACTTAAGCGAAAACAATATGACAGAACTTGTACGGGATTTGCGAAGTACCTATGGTTATATATCTGGAGAGTTCAAAACCTTTACTATTGATATTGGAAGTGACATTTTTAATGCTTTTATGAGGAATAGTTCAGGTTATGACTATGTGCTTAACTTTTCAGCCTTAAAACATGTTAGAAGTGAAAAAGACCCCTATACTTTGTTAAGAATGATTGAGACAAACATTTTCAATACAGATCAAAGTATTACGCAATCAATTAATAACGGAAGTCAAAAATATTTTTGTGTTTCTACAGATAAAGCAACAAACCCTGTAAATCTTATGGGAGGTACTAAAAGAATTATGGAGAAATCTTTAATGTCTAGAAGTACAGAAATACCTATATCTACTGCAAGATTTGCGAATGTGGCATTTTCAGACGGTTCTTTATTACATGGTTTCAATCAGAGAATACAAAAGCAACAACCTATTGTAGCCCCAAAGGATGTAAAGAGGTATTTTGTAAGTCCTGAAGAATCAGGTCAGCTATGTATGCTTGCAGCAATTTTTGGAGAAAATAGAGATGTTTTCTTTCCAAAACTTTCAGAAAAGCTTCACTTAATTACGTTTTCTGAAATAGCTATTTCCTATCTAAATGAGCTAAATTATGAACCATTCATTTGTGAAAATGAAGAGGAAGCTCGAAGCAAAGCGAAAGACTTGATTCGTTCTAAAAAATGGCCTTGTTTATTTACTGATTCGGATACTACGGGTGAAAAAGGATTTGAGGAGTTTTTTATGAAAGATGAAATATTAGACATGAATAAATACCATGGTATTGGCATCATAAAAAATGAACTGAATCAATTAGACACATTTAATCTTATTGATTTGCGAAACAAATATCAAAAATGGATTAATGATAATGACATTTCAAAAGAGGAAATAGCCGCTGTATTAATTCAACTATTACCTGAGCTAAACTACATCGATAAAGGAAAATATCTCGACGATAAAATGTAATTCAAATCAAGACTTATTCTGACATCATATCATTTATAAAAAATACATTTCAACAAAATGAAAATGCTATTCCATTGCATGAACCATTTTTCGGGGGAAATGAAAAGGAATATGTTTTGGATTGTATCAATAGCACATTCGTATCAAGTATTGGCTCATACGTGTCCAAATTTGAAGAAGAATTGGCAAACTATTGCAAATGTGATGAAGCCATTGCCGTTGTCAATGGCACATCAGCCCTTCATGCTGCATTGCATGTAGTGGGCGTCAAAGCAAATGACGAAGTTCTTACTCAAGCATTTACCTTCGTTGCTACAGCTAATGCCATAAAATATTGTGGAGCTAATCCCATTTTTATTGACGTTGAAATCGATACTATGGGCATGTCTGCATCTTCTCTTAAGATATTTCTTGAGATGAATGCTGAAATTAGAGAGGGGAAATGCATTAATAAAAATACGGGTAATAAAATAGCTGCTTGTATTCCAATGCATACTTATGGCTTTCCTGTAAATATTGAAGAAATATGTGAAATATGTGAAAACTGGAGTATTCCTGTAATTGAGGATGCTGCCGAAGCATTAGGAAGCAAATATAAAGGAAAGGCATTAGGTACATTTGGTGATCTCGGGGTTCTCTCATTTAATGGAAATAAGATCATAACCTCTGGTGGAGGTGGTGCTATCCTAACAAATAACCCTAAATATGCTCAAGAAATTAAACACATTACAACGACTGCAAAAGTTCCTCATTTATACGAATTTCATCATGATCAATTGGGCTTTAATTATCGGATGCCAAATTTAAATGCAGCTTTGTTGTGTGCTCAACTCGAGCAATTAGATCAATTTTTAGTAAACAAACGTGAGTTGGCAGAGCGTTATAAGGATTACTTTGACAAAATTGGAGTAAAATTTAAATGGGAAAAAAATCATTGCGAAGCTAATTTTTGGCTCATGTGCATACAGTTGGAGTCCTTAGAGGAAAGAAATTCATTTTTAGAGTCTTGTATTTCTGCAGGTATCATGGCACGACCATCATGGCAATTAATGCATACCCTACCAGCCTTCAAGCATTGTATTCGAGATGATCAAAAAAATGCAAAATTTTTACAAGAAAGAATTGTAAATATTCCAAGTAGCTACAGGAGCATCAATTAAATGATTTTAGGTACTTCAAAATGCTGTATAATTTAAATACTGTATGTAGATTTACAAAACATGAAATTGTAGATAACAAGAAACAAAATGTCACAAAACAATATCAGCGATAAAGCAATAATTGGAAAAAATGTAAAAATTGGAAGCTTCAACATCATTGAGGAAAATGTTACCATTGAAGATGATGTGGAAATTGGCAATTATTGTCATCTGCGATCAGGTGTCGTCATCAAGAAGAGAACTCGCCTAATGGACTACATTGAATTGAGAAGCAACACTATTATTGGAGAAGATTGCTATGTAGATTCCAAAGTATCCTCCTCTGGTAATGTAATCGTTAAAAATAATGTAACTCTTCGCTATGATACGATCTTGGCAAGAGGAGTTGAAATTGGCGCTAAAACCTATGTCTGCCCAAGGGTAATGACAAACAATTTAAATTCAGGGGGTATCGAAATTGGAGGTGCTAAAATTGGAGAAAATTGTTTTATAGGAACAAATGCGGTTTTGCAACACGGTATTACTATTGGTAACAATGTAATCATTGGTGCACTCAGTTTTGTTCACAAAGATTGTGAAGCAAAATCGACATACGTAGGTATACCTGCAAAGAAAATAAAGTGAGTCAGGAGAAAATTATAGTAATTGGTGATGGAAATCAAGCAGAGGTTGTGATTGATATCATACATTCTCAGAATAATTATAAAATCATTGGAGTAACAAGTCAAGATAATACGCTAGATAAATTTTGTGGATATCCTGTTATAGGGGATGATGCTCAATTATTAGAAATAAAGAAGAATACTGCATTCAAATTGGCTATGGGTATTGGTGGTTATCGAAGCAACTCAAAAAGAAAAGAGGTATTTGATAAATTAAAAAAGCAAGGTTTTGATTTTATTAATGTCATTCATCCCTTTACATCAATTTCAAAAACAGCATCGCTAGGTGAAGGAATAACCATTTACGCTGGCACAGTCATTAATACGCATGCGAAAATTGAAGACAATGTGATTCTTGCACTTAATTCAAGTATTGGACACCATACGCTCATTAAAGGCCATTCTTTAATTTCAGCCTCTGCAAGCATTGGTGCCAACGTAGTTATAGGGGAAGAATCTCTTATTGCTATGGGGGGAAGAATCATATCAGGTATTCAACTGGGAAGAAATGTAACAGTCGGCGCTGGTGCAGTTGTAGTTAAATCAATAGGAGCAAACCAAAAGGTATTCGGAATTCCTGCAAAAGAAAAACATGAATAGAACATTCATAATTGCTGAGATTGGTCCCAATCATAATGGAGACCTAAATATTGCCAAATCTATGGTAAGTGATTTGAGTAAAATTGGTGTTGACGCAGTAAAGTTTCAGTTGGCTATTCCTGAAAATGTTTATTCGAAAGATGCATTCAAAGCCGATTATCAAAAAGAAAATGAAGCCAGTAAATCACCATTAGAAATGGCTCAGCGTCACAGATTGACCTTTGAGGAGCACAGGGAGCTTAAAGA
>WTIB01000329.1 GCA_011522905.1 Crocinitomicaceae bacterium
CATCACTGGTGAAGGATATAATTTAGCTAAAGCAGATAAAATAAATAAGGCCGAAACAAGTATTCTTATACCCCAAACAAGTTGTCTTTTTGATCTTTTATTCATGATTTTATTTTTGAAATTAATCCAATTATGATTATTAAATTCGATTTTAACACTTCTTTAACCTTCTTCATCTAAATGAATTAAAGCAAAAACAGCATAATTCATCATATCAAAATAATTTCCTTCCACACCCTCACTTGCAATTGTTTTACCAGAGTTATCCTCTATTTTTTTAATTCTCAAAATTTTGGTTAAGATTAAATCCGTTAAGGAGCTCACTCGCATATCTCTCCACGCTTCGCCATAATCATGATTCTTACTCTCCATGAGCTCAAAAGCCTCTTTAAATACAGCGTCATACCATTCCAATGCCTTCTCACTTGTCAATTCATCTTGTTCAAAATCAAATTTATATCTCAATTGCACAACAGCCATTGCGCAATAATTAACTATTGAGGAAAATGCATCTTCGAAACTCTCTCCCACTTTATTTTCTCCCGTATCTTGAATGGTACGTATGCGGTTGGCCTTTATAAAAATTTGATCTGTAAGCGAGCTGGGACGCAAAATACGCCACGAAGTACCATAATCAATTGTCTTATTTCTGAATATTTCTCTGCAAACATTCATTACTTTTGTATACTGTTTTGTTGTTTTCATTGTCAGAAATGTATATTGATCAAAAAATCTATAAAGCTAAAAGCATAAATATTAACGGAAAATTATTCCAATTTGATGAGCCAAAGATAATGGGAATAATTAATTTGAGTCATGATTCATTCTATGAAAATGATACGAAATCTCCAATTAAAGACATTCTGAATAAAGTAAAAAGATTTATCGACAATGGTGCTGACATCATTGATATTGGTGGGGCTTCAACAAGACCAGGTGCAAAATTGCCAAGCGTTAAAGAAGAATTAAATCGAGTCCTACCCGTACTGAAGAAAATCAGAACTAAATTTCCGGAAGTAGTTATCTCGATTGATACGGTACGTTCAAAGGTTGCAGAAGAAGCGGTTTTAAATGGTGCAAATATCATAAATGATGTTAGTGGCGGATATGGTGATCAAAAAATAATTGAAGTTGCCAGTCGTTTAAAATGTCCATATATATTGACCCACAATATTGAAAAGAGTATTAATTCGGACCTCATAAAAAGTGACCATGTTATTAAGGAACAAATCCGATTTTTTTCTCAACGAATTAAAGAGTTAAAAGAAAAAGGGGTTTATGATATTATTATCGATCCAGGTTTTGGTTTTTCAAAGAATCGTGAACAAAATTTTAACCTTATTCAGTTTTTCGAAATGCTCCACGTGCTTCATACTCCAATTTTGGTGGGTGTTTCAAGAAAATCAATGATATATCAAACTATCGGAGGAAATGCAGAGGAGTCATTAAATGGTACAACTGCAATGCATTCATTTTTAATTTCAAGAAACGCTTCAATATTTCGTGTTCACGATGTAAACGAAATGAAAGAGGTGAAAAAGTTATGGAAGGCATCATTTAAATAGTGAATGCTACTATAAATTGAAACTTTTTTAATTACTTTCGTAAAAATAATATGTAAATTTAAGTCTTATGAGGTTCTTTGCCTTCTTTATTTCCGTAACATGTAGTTTTTTGGCCTTAAGTCAAGCACCTACAGCAAACTTCTCGATGTCGGATAGCCAATTATGTCAAGGTGAATGTATAACACTTACGAACAATTCTACGGGTAATCCGATCAATTTTGAATGGACATTTCAAAATGGAACACCTGAAACTTACAATGGATCTAATCCTGGTCCAGTTTGCTTTAATACTCCCGGAACATATACCATTACATTAAATGTTTCAAACACCTTTGGAAGTAACCAAACTGCTCAGACTGTAAATGTTGGTGCTACTCCTACTGTGGTTGCAACTCTTTCTGATACTGTAAATGGAGCATATGTCGAGATTGAAGATACTACAATTGCAATGTATGAAGAGGCTTATTTATATGCCTCAGGAACTCCACCCGGAGGAAGTATGATTTGGTATCCAAGCGGTGTGATTTCGGACAGCTTATCCCCATTACCCAATGATTCTTTAATCGTAACCCCTTTTTATGATACTTATTATGTAGCAGCATATACAACGCCTGAAGGATGTACTTCTTACGACACTGTACTGGTTTCAGTATGGTTTCAAGATACGCTTGCTACCGATAGCATATTGGTTGGTATAAACGTTTCTCTTCCCAATTCATTTTCACCTAATGGAGATGGTCAAAACGATTATTTTAGGGTGTTAACTAATGTGGACTCAGACCAAAACTTCAGTAACGGTTTTTATGAAGGTGGAGCGATTGTTGAAGTTGATTTTAGAATTTATGATCGATATGGTCAAATGCTATTCAGAACAACTGATCCGCATGAAGGCTGGGATGGAAACTACAGAGGTAAACCCGTAAACCCAGCTACCTATTCTTATTTACTCGAATATCGTCTCATTGACGGCGTTTCAAAATTATTAAAAGGAAACGTAACCTTATTTAGATAGTCAACATGAAAAAAATTGCACTTGTAATCATTTTATTAGGAGCCCATCAAGCTTTTGGGCAGCAAGATAAGTCTATGAGTATGTGGTCTCAATCTCCAATGATGTATAATGCTGGTTCTGTAGCTACTGGAGAAGAAGATTATAGCTTTTTTACAAACTTCAGATATCAGTGGTTTACTGTTGGTAATAAGCCAATGAGGACAAACATATTGAACGCTAGTTTTAAAATACCTGATGGATTTTTAGGATCAAATAATTTTGGAATTGGTATTAATGCGGTAAATGATCAAACTGGTGATATTGGTTTTATGACAACCGCTGTTTCGGTACCAATCAATTATACAATGGCTCTTGACAGAAGAAATAAACTATCTGTTGGTGTTGCTCCTGGTTATTATCAGCAAGGTTATGACCCTTCTCTTCAAACTTGGGAAAATCAATGGACAGGAGGAGGATTTAATCCAAACATTAATAGTGAACCGTCATTAGATCCGGATGCAAGCTATTCGACAATTGATATTAGTTCAGGTGTATTTTATCAGCATACATTAAGGAATAAAACACTTCTTTACGGAGGAATTGGATTAAATCACATCACGAGACAAAAAATTAATTTTTCTTTTACTGGTGATCGGCTATATATGCAGACTGTTGTGCATGCAGGAGCTAATATATTTACGAAAAAGAGAGATTTAAGAATACAGCCTCAACTTATGTATTTCAAAACAGGGCCTGGTTCTAATCTTATAGGAGGAGTATCGCTAGAGCACATATTAAAAGAGGGTTCTGCGATTACCAATATTAACAAAACGGTAACTGTAAATTATGGATTTTATTACAGGCACAACGACGCTCTAGTAACCACATTTGGTTTTAAAATTAAAGGATTCAGATTAGGCGTTTCTTTTGATGCTAATCTTTCTTATTTCAATCAAGCTACAAATAGTTTGGGAGCATTTGAAATATACTTGAAGACTCTGCATCTGTATAAAAATTCAAATAAAAGAGATAAAATATTGTAAATCAATATTTGTTCAATCCCCCTGTATGGATGAACAAAATTCTTTGATTTCGAAGATCATTGAGTTTGATGTACTCGCTCAAAGCATACATTACTTTTCCAGTATAAACGGGCTCAATATTAAAGTTTGATTTTTCATTAAAGTTTTTTACGAAAGCATCCAGTTTAGCATCTGTTTTGGCGTATCCTCCAAAATGAAAATCATTAAGTGCTTCCACTCGATTTTTATCGAATGTCACCATGCATTTTGTTGCCAATGTTTCCATTTCTTTAATTGCATTAAAACCTCGTAAAACGGGAACAACAAGAAGCTTTGTTTTTTGATTTAAACTAGAATAAACACCCAAACTTGTGGTGGTAGTACCCTGTGCTAAAATCACATAATCATAATCATTTTCTGTTTCTCCCATTATTTCGCAACAACCTTGTACCCCTTCCCTATTCGCACCTCCTTCTGGGATATTCCAAATTTGAGCATCTGAAGAATCTATACCATCATTATACTTTAGTTCTTTAAACTTTTTGCGTGAATGAAAGATCAACTCCATCTTCAAATCAGAACATTTACGAAGAAGAGGATTAGAATCCATAGTTAATTCGTCACCTCTGACATTACCCTGGGTTTTCAAACCCAGCTCATTACCAATGGATGCCACAGCTAATAAATGATTTGAATATGCCCCGCCGTAGGTATTTATCAATTTACAATCGTGACTCATTGCTGATAAGATATTCCATTTCAACTTCCTCCATTTATTACCAGAAACATCGGGATGAATTAAATCATCGCGCTTAATGAACAATTTATTATTTCGATTGTTATCGTAGTCAAGGTGAAATATATGAGTTTTCGAAAAAGCCGTGCGTTTATCGAAAATTGAAATAAATTTAGGCAACATGAACGAAGGTTTTTCGCGTTTTTCGAAAAGGGAACAGATGGATAAAAAAGACTACTATCTCAGCCAAGAAGGTTACATTATTTTTACCGAGAAATACCATTTGAAAAGAGGTTATTGTTGTAAAAGTAACTGTAAACATTGTCCTTATAATTTTAAAAGAAAGAAATAGATTCAATTTAAATCAATTCCATTTTCTGGAACCTTCCCACTAAACTTAGACAAAACTCGCTTTATCTCAAGAATATCTCTATCCACATCTCCTGTAGGTTCGAATGAGCCATGGAAACCACCTATTTTTTTTGAATAATCAACATAGGCTATATAAATTGGGACTTTCGACTCAATAGCTATGTAATAAAAGCCCTTTTTCCAATTTGGGTTGTAGCTTCTCGTTCCTTCTGGTGTAAATACTAAAAATAACTCATCATTTTCTAAAAAAAGTTCTTTAGCCTTCTGAGTAATATTATTTTTCTTTTTTCGATCCACAGGAATTCCACCCATTTTTCGAAGAAAAAAACCAAAAGGAAAAAAAAATGCCTCTTTCTTTATTAAATACTTTGCC
>WTIB01000196.1 GCA_011522905.1 Crocinitomicaceae bacterium
TATTCCCTATACCCTCTTGTGCTAGGAACTGTGCTAGGTCTTGTGCTAGGAATTTTCCACTTTTATCCCCCATTTTCAGAAAAAACCCGAAAATCAGTATTTTTTGTAGGTGAGTCTTTTTTTTAATTTCTTCATCCAGCCAACTTTAGAGATGAGTACTCGTCAAATTAGTAAAGAATCAATGAAATTTTTATTAGTAATTATAGTTGCCTGTTGTGTTTGTTGTACAAGTCTTTTTTCCCAACAAACCAATATAACGAATATCACAATGGATCCAATTTATCCAAACTCAAATGACACCATATATGTATATATAGATTTGGCCTTTCCGACCTCATCATGTGTGTTAGATAATTCCTCTGTTCAAGTATCTGGAAACAATATTACAGCATCATCTCAATATTGCCTGGGTATATTAACATCTATATGCAATACAACAGATACAATTGTAATAATGCCCCTTCCTGCATCAGTCAATTATTATTTCAATTATTTTTTGAGTGTGGGATCTTTGCCGTTGCCCTGTTCTCCGGGAGTTGTTCCAAATGACTCTTTATCATTTGATTTTGCTGTTGAGTACATCGCTGGTATAGATGAAAAATCCACATTTAGTTATGGGCTAAGTCCGAACCCTACTCTTGGAACCTTCGAAGTTTATTTACCCTCATTTATCGAGAATGAGTTCTCCTATTTGATTAAGAATAATCAGGGTGAGCATGTACAATCTGGAATAATAGAAAGCAATATTCAGAAATTCGATTTGAATTTGAAATCTGGAATGTACTATGTGATACTTTCATCCAAATCATACGGTTATCATGTAACAAAAAAAATAGCTGTTTACTAGAAGAAAATTATATACCCATTATGATATTCATATTATCATTTTTTGTGATCATATCATTATTTAGTGCAAGTAGCCTATCAAGAAATCAAAACAAATCAAATGAGGTTAAAAATATACTTTCGATTGCTGCGGGTAGCACATCCACTACACTTGGGTTTACTTATGAACGAATTTTAAGCAGTAGAAAAGTTTCATTAGAAATTGGTACTGGTTTATTGTTGGGAGGAGGATTAGGGATGAACTATTATCTTTTTAAACTCATTAAAAAAGGACAATTTAACCCTTTTTTAGGTTTTCGATCATCGTATAACATTCAAGGTTCTGGAGGCAGTAGGGTTGTAAATTATGTGCCAATTGGCATTAACTTTCTTGGTTCAAAAAAATTTTACTTAAGTATCGACGTTGGACCAGCATATATTATTCAACTCGTACCCAATGGATCATATAGTGTGTTCCAATCAAATTATCCAGAGCACTTATTTTATGTCTATGGAGGATTTAAAGTAGGTTTTGGTTTTTAAGCAACCTTTCTATTTCATTTCTAGATAAATTAACACCTTCACTATGCTTAGTTTCAAATCCTTTGCCTATAAAATGTGACTCAATTCTTGTGCTAGGAATTTTCCACTTTTATCCCCCATTATCAGAAAAAACCCATTAAGATTCCGATGTATTTTTCAACAAATGACTTTTGAGTTCAAAAAAATTATTACCTTACTTATCCTAAACTATTAAACTTTATCGAATGAAATATCTGCAGCTAATCGTGGCTGGAGCGCTGTTCTGCCTCCCTTTATTTGTGACTTCTCAAACCAAAGGATTAATTTTCGAACCTGCTAGCGGTGCTGGAAGCGCGGTACTTGATCCAAATGGTGATGGATATGTTTCTCAAACCACAGCTGGCTTTATTAACAATGATTTAAGTGAAAGTGAAATACCCTACACTGCATTTGTTTTTCCAGGTGGAGAGCCAACAAGTGATATCAATAATGGTCCCGACTGCGGATTTACTGATTTTGTAGATTCCGGAACTGAAGACCCGGCGCTTACTTTCGTGGATGCTGGTAACCATTGGTTATTTCGAATGAGAATGGGTTCTGCACTACCAAATGCCAAAAGTTACAGTGTTTTGGTAGACACCGATGGTTTGTTTGGCAATTCAGGACCGAATGCAGATCCTGATTATTCAGACGATAATCCTGGTTTTGAAATTGAAATTGTATTGGCTACTTCTTTTGGTGTTTTTGTTTATGATGTGAATACACCGAATTGTTCCCCGGTAATTTCATATCCGGGTAACACAAATTATCACAAGGCCATCGCTCATTCAGAAATCTGCGGGCAATTGAACTACTTCTTGGATTTCTTTGTGGACTTTGACGATTTAAATACACAATTTGGTATTACATCAGCAACTCCAGTTATGCTGGCAATAGTAGATAACATGGCAGCCAATAAATCAACCATATGTAATCCAAATTCCGCATCAGACATTGGCGGGGTTGATGAAAGTTGTGGGAGCTTAAGTGCTTGTTTAACATTGATTATAGAAAATCAAAACCCTTGTTCTCCAGATGATATTTTAGCGGGTCTTTGTGGCGAGAAATCAGAATGTCCAACCATAGATGGACCAATAAATGTATTTGATACCTCGATTTCTGGAACAACAAATGAGGCAGATGGAACTTTAATTGAAGTTTATGCCAATGGAGCCCTTCTTGGAACTGCAAATTCGACAGGAGGAATATGGGAAATTACGGGCATAGTATTAAATTCGGGTGACTCCATAAGTGCGAGTGCAACAGCGCCCTCAGAAACCATTTCTGACACCGATTGTAATTTGAATATTGTTGACGCTGAATGTACACCACCAGTATTTACGGCAATCGAATGCTCTGCTGGAAAAGCATTTGAGGGGACAGGAATTCCTGGGGCCTTCATTCAGGTTTACTATGAAAACGGACTCACTCCCGAAAATCCACAGAGTGGAAATTTATTTGCTGTAGATCTTCCCGTAAATACCATTCAAGTCGATCCATTGGGTAATTGGCTTTGGAGATGTTTAGGCGGTGGACAAACGACCAGCTGTACTGCAGGAGGAGCACCATGTATTGCTGATGGGGCTTATAGAGTTACACAGACGCTACCTGGACTATGTGAGTCGGATCCAGTTTGGCTTTGTGTGGGTGGTTTGGCTTCAACTCAAACACCTGTTGTAACTACATCACCAATAAGCTCCTCAACTGCAACTATATCCGGGAATGTACCAGCTCCGGATAATGTGGCATCCGATGTAACTGTATTTATGTATATCAATGGAGGTTTGTATGAAACAACTTCAACGACTGCCGGAGGGGCATGGTCATTTACAGGTCTAAATTTGAATGCTTGTGATACCATCACTTTTCAAGCTTTAAGAACCGGTACCACTCAACTTTGTATTTCAGCTGAAACTGCAGATTACATCATTCCTGGTGGAGTCTCTGATGCCCCAGAAATTATCGGGAACTATTGTACCTCATCAAACATAACTGAGGTTGCTGGAACTTCTACAGAACCTGAAGGGACAACAATACAGGTGTATTCAGATGGAAACCCAGTTGGATCAAGTACCCTTGTTTCTGCGAATGGGACATGGTTGGTTTCAGGGTTGAATATCGCACCAGGTAGTTTGATCACGGCAGTTGCAACATCTTCCAATACATGTGAATCAAGCAGTGTACCTTCAAATTCGGTAACAGTATTTCAACAATCAACAAATTCAGTATCCATAACCACCTCTCCAGTATACGAACAATCAACAACGGTTTCGGGAACTGGAACAGATGGAGATGTCATTACCTTACTCATGGACGGGTTCCCAGTGGATGGAGTTTCGGCTACCGTATCCGGTGGCGTTTGGACGATTTCAGGATTACAACCCTATGACCTATATATGACCGGTGAACTTTCTGCGGTAGCAACTACACCTGGTTTTTGCGAATCGAATGCGAGCGCATCAACCATTGTACTTTGTTTGGGACTAGACAATTCCTTGAATGTATTGCCTGATAATGAGGTGATTTGTGAGGGTGAATTTATTGCCAATATTGAAATTCAAAATTCTGAAAACCTAGTCATTTATCAAATTTTCCTCGAAGATGAGGTAACCCCAACCGGAAGCTCCGTTCTTGGTACTGGCGGTACAATAATTCTAACTAGTGGCCTAATTACAAATTCTACTACACTGAAGATTAAGGCTTTGAAAATACCTCCTGGCAGCTGTGAAGAAATCTTGTTAGACAGTATTCCAGTTACAGTAAGCGCAGTTCCTGACTTGGCTTTGTTATTGAATCATTCAAGTACCGTTTGTGAGGGTGATTCTGTGGATATTACAATATCAAATTCTCAATTAAATTTTGAGTATCAATTGAGAAATAATATTGATAACAGTTTAATTGGAACATCTGTTTCCGGAAATGGGTCTGATATTATTTTAAATACGGGCGCCATAAATTCAACAAGCAGCTTTAATATAACCTCAACAGGTTTACCACCCACATTTTGTGATGGACAGCTCGATTCTGTAGTGACTATTACGGTTGTTCCTTGCAATAATCCTCCCTCTCAAGGAAATGAGTTTTGGACTGTAAACCAAGATGATCCAGCTGCTGATTCGCCAAATTTACTCGATAATAATATCGATCCAGAAGGAGAATTATTGACGATTACGATTCAATCCAGCTCTGCAGGAGGAACGACGACCAATAATGGAGATGGTACTATCAATTACACTCCACCGCCCGGCTTTAGTGGAACGGATACGGTGATTTATATCGTTTGCGATCCAGAACCACTTTGTGTTACCGATACTCTTTTTATTTCAGTGATTCCCACAGAAATATGTGATGGTTTAGATAATGATGGCGATGGTCAGGTTGATGAGGGGTTTGCAGATACTGATAATGACGGAATAGCCGATTGTGTTGATATTGAAACATGTGATGGTTTAGATAATGATGGTGATGGATTAGTGGATGAAGGATTTGACAATGACAATGATGGATACACTAGTTGCGGAGGAGATTGTGATGATACAAATCCGAATATCAATCCTGGAGCTGTAGACATTTGTGGAAACGGTATTGACGAAGACTGTAACCCCTTAACTGTTGACGGAGGAATTGATTGTGATGGTGATGGAGTCACGAATGATGATGAGG
>WTIB01000186.1 GCA_011522905.1 Crocinitomicaceae bacterium
CATTTTGAGATGGTTCCTCAGATGTATTTTCTTCTGATTTCTTCTCCGTTTTTGATTTTTGATTTAAGGAATCTAAATCAATTTTACCAACAACTTTTACATCCTTTTCAGGAACCTTTATGGAATGAACCTCCTCCCTAGCTTTTGAACTCGAGTCTTCATCAGTTGAGTTCGAGTCTTCTTTTACAGGCTTGTCAGACTCCTTAGTGTCTTTAATAGATAAAGATTCTCTCTTTTCCCTATTACTTAAAACAGCTTTTGACTTTTCTTTAAGATCTTGATCCGCAGCAAACTCATCACACAGAAGTGCATAATTCTCTGGTGATAATTTGGTATTTGGACTTTTATCAATCTCAATACCTTTTGAGTTCAAAAATTCAACAAGATTTTCTAAACCCACATTGAGTTCTCCTGCTGCTTTTCCTAATCTTATTGGTCTACCTGCCATAATTAATCAACTAATTTAGCTTTGATTATCAAATTTATTCAAATTCTGCGTTCAAAATACGAAATACTTCCTCAATCGTCTCTTTTTCTAAATCCGTACGCTGTGTAAGGTCTTCGATACTGATTTCAAGAACAGACTTAGCCGTATCACATCCAATAGCTTTCAGCTCATCAATGATCCATCCATCTATTTCATCAGCAAACTCTTCTAAATCAACATCTTCAATATCCACTTCGCCATCTCTATAAACATCTATTTCATATCCACTGAGCTTACCAGCGAGTTTAATATTGTTTCCACCACGCCCAATTGCCAGAGACACCTGATCTGGTTTTAAATATACCTTTACCCTGCTTTCCTCTTCAATAATCTCCATTGAAGTAACTTTAGCAGGAGACAAGGCTCTTTGGATTAAGAGTTGGTTATTAGTGGTATAGTTAATTACATCAATGTTTTCGTTTCTAAGTTCTCTAACAATACCGTGAATTCTTGAACCTTTCATCCCAACACATGCTCCCACAGGATCGATTCTGTCGTCATAAGATTCAACTGCAACTTTTGCTCTCTCTCCTGGCTCTCTGACAATTTTCTTTATTGTAATTAGACCATCGAATACCTCGGGTACTTCAAGTTCGAACAAGCGCTCCAAAAATTCAGGTGCTGTTCGAGACAAAATAATTACTGGCGTACTGTTTCGCATATCGACTTTTGCAACTACCGCACGAACCGTTTCTCCCTTTTTAAAGAAATCAGACGGAATTTGTTCTGATTTTGGTAAGATAAGCTCATTACTATCATCATCCATTACCAAAATTTCTTTTTTCCAAACTTGATATACTTCTCCAGTTATGATTTCGCCAACACGTTCTTTGTATTTTTTGTAGATGTGATCTTTTTCAAGTTCTAATATTCGTGATATTAAATTTTGTCTTAAAGAAAGTACGTTCCTTCTTCCGAAATCAGCAAAACGGAATTCTTCTGTAACCTCTTCTCCAATTTCAAAGTCTGGTTCAATTTTGATGGCATCTGAATAAGCAATTTCCGTATTTGGATCTTCCACCTCGCCATCATCAACTATTTCTTTATTTAGAAAAATCTGAACATCTCCTTTATCAATATTGACAATGATATCAATATGTTCATCCGTATTAAACTTTCTTTTGAACATGGCTCTAAACACATCTTCAAGAATGTGCTGCATGGTCTGCTTATCTATGTTTTTTAGTTCTTTAAATTCTGAAAACGAATCAACTAATTCAATACTATTCATACATTATTATTTAAACGATACTACAATTTTTGTTTCTTTTATTTGGTCGAAGTCAAATTGAAATTCTTCTTCAACAACTTCTTTTTTCTTTCTTCCTTCTATCCGTTTCTTCTCCGAACGGATCAATTTAATTCCCTTGTCATCAACAGTTGAAAGTCTTCCTTCCATCTTCCCTTCTTCTATAGATTTGACCTGTATCATCCGGCCAATATTCTTCTTGTATTGATTTATGTGACGAAATGGTTTATCCAACCCTGCTGATGATACATGAAGTTCAAAATCCTCATTATCCCTGTCCAAATTATGCTCAATATTCCGAGAAATAGAAACACATTCGTCAACACTTACATTCCCCTCCAATTTATCTATTTCAACTCTAATCACATTTTTTGCAGAAATAGATAATTCAACAACATAAAGATTGTTACCCAGTTCTTGGATTCTTTCGTCAATCAGATGAATAATGTTGTCTTTTGAGATCATGTCAATTTGATGTAATAAAAGAGGGGACTTTCGTCCCCTCTTTCGTTTATCATATGTTTTATGAGTACAAAGATATACAATTAATCAGAATAAAAAAGGAAAATAGCTTTACTTTTATAATATGCTAGTTGAAATAGGAAATAAAATTGTATCTACGGATATCTTTTCGGAGCAATTCACTTGTGATTTAAACAAATGCAAAGGGGCTTGTTGCGTTAAAGGCAATGGGGGTGCTCCTCTAAACGAAAATGAGGTTGATAAAATTCAAAATAACATAGAAAAAATTAAGCCTTACATGAGTAAATCCGGAATTGAAACGGTTAATAGGGAAGGCGTTTACTATTTAGATGAAGAGGATACTCCAGCAACCAAGCTTATCGATAAAAAAGAATGCTGTTTTGTTTATTTCGACGAAGATGAGATTGCCAAATGTTCAATAGAAACGGCTTATAAAGCAGGAGACATCAACTTTAATAAACCCGAATCATGTCACCTCTACCCAATAAGAATAAAAGAATTTAATGAGTTCACTGCAATAAATTATGAGACCTGGGATATTTGTTCTCCAGCTTGTAGTTTGGGTAAATCATTAAAAGTGCCTGTTTACCAATTCTTAAAGGAACCCATCATACGTGTTTTTGGAAGTTCCTTTTTTGAAGAACTCACAAAAGTAGATCAAGAGTTAAATAAACAGTAGCAATTAATGCTCTTCCTCTCCTTTTTTCAAGGGGACTGTTTGTGGAATAAAATCCTCATCAGCGCCTGGCTTGGAATAATCATATGGCCATCTGTGAACAGTTGGAAGTTCCCCAGGCCAATTTCCGTGAATATGTTCTACAGGAGTTGTCCACTCCAATGTATTTGATCTCCATGGATTCTGAGGAGATTTCGGACCCCTAAATATGCTGTAGAAGAAATTAAATAAGAATAAAATCTGACCTATCGCAGCAAAGATTGCAAAGAAGGTAACAATACCATTTAAATCCATAATCATGTCATATGCACCTTGATCAAATTCTTGATATACTGTATAATCATAATACCTTCTTGGCGCTCCCGCTAAACCTACAAAGTGCATAGGGAAGAATACACCATAAGCCCCAATGATTGTAATCCAAAAATGTACATATCCTAACCTCATATTCATCATTCTTCCAAACATTTTTGGGAACCAATGATACACACCTCCAAACATTCCAAATACCGCAGACATACCCATCACAATATGGAAATGCGCAACCACAAAATACGTATCATGTATAGCAATGTCTAGGGCTGAATCGGCTAAAATAATTCCCGTAACCCCACCAGTAATAAATGTTGATACAAGACCAATTGCAAACATCATCGCAGGTGTTAGAACCAATGACCCTTTCCAAAGAGTCGTTAAGTAATTAAAGACTTTAACAGCAGATGGAATTGCAATCAAAAGCGTCGTAAAGACAAAAACCGAGCCTAGGAATGGATTCATTCCCGTCACAAACATATGGTGCCCCCATACGATGAATGAAAGAAATCCAATCGCTAATATGGAACCAATCATCGCCTTATATCCAAAAATCGGTTTTCTAGAATTCGTAGCAATGATTTCTGATGATAATCCCAATGCAGGTAGAAGAACGATGTATACCTCAGGATGTCCTAAAAACCAAAACAAATGCTGATATAACAAAGGAGACCCTCCATGATTCGCAAGCATTTCACCTTGTACAATGATATCTGAAAGATAAAAACTGGTACCTGCCATTCGGTCCATGATTAATAAAAGGACTGCAGAAAGAAGTACTGGGAAAGATAAAACACCTAAGATTGCAGTAACAAAAAACGCCCATATGGTTAATGGCATTCTAGTCATCTTCATTCCCTTTGTTCTCAAATTTATAACTGTCACTATGTAGTTCAACGATCCCAATAGTGATGATGCAATGAAAATCGCCATAGAGAAAAGCCATAAGGTCATACCCAATCCAGAACCTTGTTCAGCATTTGGCAAACCTGAAAGTGGAGGATATATTGTCCAACCTGACATGGCAGGTCCAGAACCATCCCAAACTGTATGATCAGGAAGTGCTGATGAAGCGTCTCCAATTTGGATACCAAATACGGCACCATCGTATACAAAAAGAGAGGCAAACATTAATATCGTTGATAAAAAGAAAAACCAATAAGATAACATATTCAAAAAGCCAGAAGCCATATCTCTTGCACCAAGTTGAAGTGGGATGAGAATATTTGAAAAGGTCCCGGATAGTCCACCCGTCAATAAGAAAAAGACCATAATTGTACCATGAATGGTCACAAGACCGAGATACATATTCTCTTTCATGATACCATCTGGAGCCCAATTATCTCCTAAAAATACATTCAAAAAAGTAGATTCTTCACCTGGCCAAGCCAATTGAATTCTAAAAAAGATAGAAAGCATCATGGCTACAATTCCCATAAAAACTGCAGTCATTAGGAACTGCTTACCAATCATTTTGTGATCTTGAGTGAAAATGTACTTTGATACAAATGATTCTTCATGATGATGTGCATCATGATGATTGTTTTCGTGTGCTACTGTTGACATCTCAGTGTGTGTTTTTTAAATTTTAATTTTCTGAATTTGCAAGATCTTCTGATTCTCCTGCAGAATATGTATCCTTAAATGTACTTTGTTGCTTGGATTTTTCCCACTGCTTAAATTTGTTTTTATCCAATACAACAACCATCATTTTCATTTTGTAATGTGCTGTTCCACAAATTTTATTACACATTAGAATAAAATTGAATTTCGGATCAGCCTTCTTTTTACGCATTTCCTCCGTGGTTAACGACGGTGTGAATTTAAACCTTGT
>WTIB01000079.1:0-1486 GCA_011522905.1 Crocinitomicaceae bacterium
GAGTTAAAGTCTGTTGTATAGTTTGTTTCTATTTAAACGACGGACTAGAATTTGGGGTTGCCAATTGTTTACATTAAATGCTCATTTAATGAACAATACAATAAGTTCGAATTAGATTGATGAAAGTTTATTCTAGTCTCTTATTACAGCAAATCCAGGGTATTTGGATTTATTGAATGTGAACTTTGAATCAGAAATTGGTTTATTACTTTCAAATTTTGTCAGGTGGTAGCTCATGGTTGTGCCATCATTTGTTTTCATGATTGCCTTTTTCAAGGCATTACTCTTTTCGGAAATGTATAATATAATAGTGTGATAGTCCGTATTTTCGGGATCTGTTGGATATAAATTGATAACATGCACGTTTTCACCATTGAATGAGGCCAGCTTCATATATTTGTTTTTGAACCCTTCTTCCCATATTGTCATGAGTTTTTTTGGATTCATGCTTTCTTCGTCATCACTTGTTTCAGACTCGTAAACTGATTTTTCCTCGTTTATAATTGTCCAGGTTTTGTAGCCATTGGATAAAAGCGTGATTTCCCCATAGCTTGCGAAAAATTTATTGCCTTTCACCCAGCCCATTCCTTTTTCGCTTTCATTTACTCCAGTAGCCGAGTTCTTAATATTTGCATTAAACTCTACATAGAAAGTACTCATTTTCTTCATGGAAGATGAGAGCGAATTCAGTATCGATTGAGACTTACTGGTTTGAGATTGCCCACATATGGCTATGGAACAAAAAAATATCGTAGCGAAGAATAATTTCATAAAGTTTATTTTACCCTGCAAATATCAGAAATTATGCCAAAGAAAAAAACTTGCAATTATTTTCACAAAAAAAATGGAAGGATTAGGCTGAAAGTTTGGTGATTCAGATATTGTTGGTATCTTTGCGCTTCTTAAAAATTAATTATTAACCGAGGTTTAGTACCTCAAATTATAACTCATTATGGCAACACGAATTCGTTTACAACGTCACGGTAAAAAAGGAAAACCATTTTTTCACATTGTAGCAGCAGATAGTCGTTCTAAAAGAGACGGACGATTTATTGAAAAATTAGGAACTTATGATCCTACTAAAAATCCAGCTGTTATCAATTTAAAATTTGAAAATACTTTAAGCTGGGTTCAAAAGGGAGCAGAATTAACAGATACTGCGAGAGCAATTCTTTCATACAAAGGTGTTTTGTATAAAAACCATTTATTGAAAGGAGTAGTTAAAGGTGCCCTTACTGAAGCGGATGTTGAAAAGAAATTTGATGCTTGGCTCAAAGAAAAAGAAGCCAAAATTCAAGCAAAAATTGATGGTCTTAATAAAAGCGCTGCAAAAGCAAAATCAGACAAATTGAAATCTGAATCAGCTGCGAAAGAGGCGAGGGCTGCAGCAATTATTGAGAAAAACACTCCTGCACCAGAGGAAGCACCTGCTGAGGCTGCAACTGAAGAAGCACCTGTTGAGGCTGCAACTGAAGAAGCACCTGTT
>WTIB01000079.1:1586-5034 GCA_011522905.1 Crocinitomicaceae bacterium
AGGCTGCAACTGAAGAAGCACCTGTTGAGGCTGCAACTGAAGAAGCACCTGCTGAGGCTGCAACTGAAGAGGCACCTGTTGAGGCTGCAACTGAAGAAGCACCTGCAGAAGAAACATCAGAAGATTCTGACAAAAAGGAAGCACCATCTGCTGAATAAGCAGTTATGGATTTAAAAGATTCCATTTATATAGGACAAATTGCGAAACTCCACGGATACAAAGGTGGAGTTTCTTTGTTTTTGGATGTTACTCATCCAGAGGAATATATAGACATGGAATCCTTTTTTATTGAAATAGATGGAATCCTAACTCCATTTTTTGTAGAGTCCTTCAAGTTAAAGAATAAGGGTTTTGCCGCTGTCAAGTTTCAAGGTATTGATACAGAACAGGAAGCGAAGTCCCTATTGAAAAAAAAGGTATTTATTCCAGAGACGGAATTGAGAGGGTTAGACGAGTCTAATTTTTACGATCATGAGGTAATTGGTTATGAAGTTGAGGATGTTGTGAAAGGAGAGATTGGAAAAGTTACTGCAATTGCAGATCTTAAGCAGAATCCCTTACTCGTTATTGAATTTAAGGACAAAGAAATACTGCTTCCTATATTTGAAGGTTTAATAGTAAAAGTGGATCGAAAATTTAAAAGGCTAAAAGTTAAGGCTCCTGATGGTTTGATTGATTTATATTTAAATTAATCCCAGACAGATTTTCATTCGAATAATCCTTTTAGCCGATTCACTCACTGTATTTCTAAATCCTTCGTTACCTTTTTTGTATTCCTCCAATATCTCTTTATGAGCTTTACGGGCATCGGCAGGCATTAGTAAGATATCGCAACCTGCAGCAATTGCTTTTACAGAATTGTTCGGAACGTTTCTAACGCCGCCCATATTCATAGCATCAGTTACAATAATGCCCTTAAATTGCATTTGGTCTCTTAGCAGCTCTGTCACTACTTTTTTAGAACAGGTTGAAGGCAGTCCACTGGTATTATATTCTTTGTTCCCCTCAATTGCGATATGCGCCACCATGACAGACAGCAATCCGTTGGCAATAAGCGGTGGGTAGTTGGATATTTCTTTTAGCTCTCCTTTAATTACTTGAAGTGACTTATGTGTATCTCCCGATACGAGACCATGACCTGGAAAATGTTTAGCCGTAGCAATAATGTTGTTTTCTTGTGTAGCTTGAATGAAGGCATCTGACCAAGGAATAATATTCGCCGGAATTTTACCAAATCCTCTATATCCAACCGTGCTGTTTTTAGACATGTCAATTACAGGTGAAAAATTGTAATTGATTCCTATATCATTTAAGTCTTTGGAAATGGTATTTGCTACTGATATAACCTCTGATATGGAATCAATTTCATTTGCTTTTTTCACTGTAGTTGACCCAATTATTTTTCTATTCACCAGACTTGGTTCAGCGTCTGCACTATACAAAAATGGCAAATTTCCATGCTTGATATTTGATTGATTAAATTCTTTAATCCATTTGGAGAATTCTTCTTTGGTCCCATTGAGCATCAAGACTCCTCCAATAAGATGATCATTTATTAAGCCATTGATGGTTTCTTTGCTTTGGCCATATTTACCAACTGCAGGCATGATCAGTTGAGCAATTAAATCCGTCTCATTTAGCGCTGCGTAAATGGAATCTACATATGCGTCAAGTAATTCGTTATCAGAGAGATAATCCGACAAGGAAAAAGAATGTTGAATCCTTTCTTTTATTTCAACATTATTTGGTTTTGATTTTGGTGAATTCGATTTACTCTCTTGCGCGCAATTGCTCAAAAAAATGAGGCAAAAGAAAAGAACATTAAGTCTGCTAATGGTCATGATATATTTTTAGCTAAAAATACCTACATCATTCATACCAAATTATGCTACAAATTCTTTTTTTTGAACACGTTTGATGTCAATAACTGTTATTTCAAGAAAATTTTATTTAAATAGTAATCAAAGTTGACATCTGACCATAGTTCTTTTGGGCGATAAGGATTGGTTTCTATGATCTCTCCTGACGAATTGGTTTTTAGCTCATAACCAAAAAAGGGTTCTCTATTTTTTTTACTGGTGAGCATTGTTGATACACCAAAACGTAAATCAAAAAAATACAAGCTGGAGTCTTTGCTTATGACATATCCAAAATCGTTACAGAAGCGTTTTAATTCCTTTGAATAGCTTTGTCCATGCCATTTTAGCTTATCTATTCGGATATGGTCTTTTTTTGAAATTACTTGAATGTCCTCTTCGTTAAATGGATAAAATATGGACTTGTATCCAAGTACATATTCATCCTTATTTTCGCCCAGAATATTCCAGTAAAAAGAGGTGAGAGGCATGGGTTTGACTCTAATTCTGCTTGTATTTTGGATGCCAGCCTCTTTAAAATAGCTTTGAGAATTCGAAAGAATGAATAGTTTTACTGAAACACCCCAAAGAAGATAAAGACTAGAGTAGCCTAACCCAATTAAGTTTACCCGTTGTCGAATTTTAGCGTCTCTTCTAAGAAATAAGCAAATCAAAACACAAAGTGCAAAGGGTACAGTGTATAGTGGATCTAAAACAAATATGGTATTAAATGAAATTCTAGTATCAAGGGGCCATAGAAATTGGGTACCATAATTTGTAAACATATCTAAAATTGGGTGCGTAACAATGGCTCCAAAAAATAGATAAAGCCATTTTTTGTATTCGTTTTCACTTTTGTAGAGTTTAGATATAAAATGCGCAAGTAATGGGCTCAATAAAAGGGCAAAAATCAGAGAATGACTAAAGCCTCGGTGAATCAATGAAGCTTCAATTGGGTGGTATAAAAATCGAAGAAAAACATCTAGGTCAGGAATCGTTCCAGCAATGGCGCCCCATAAAATGGCTTTGTTTCCAAACTTTTTACCTGCTACGACCTCAGCTACTGAAGCTCCAAGAACGATTTGTGTTAGTGAATCCAATATTTCACTTTATCAATCATTAGAACCTTTAAGCTCTGTAATTTGGCTATTTTTCTTTTCGTAAAGCGTTTTTTGTTTTCCAATCAATATTTCCATAATCATGAGAGATTTGGATTTTTCATTACGCTCTATAATTGCTTTTTTATCTTCCTCTATGAGTTTCATGGATTTTACTTGATTATTCTTAATTAAAACACCAGATATGATCTCGTAAATTTGTTCTTTTTGTTCTTGAGAAAGATTGAGTAATAGATTCAAATCCTCTAATTCGTTTTGCGACAATGACTCAATGCTATTTAATTCATTATTAGTATTTTCTGATATTTGACCTAATGTAATAGTCGACGTTAATAGAAATAGAAATATAAGATATGATTTGTTCATTTTTTTAGCTTTACAAGATAAAATTAAAGGTTTTTTAATTCTTATGCCAAATTTCGATTAGATTTACTTTTCTATTTTATGAATAGTATAAAATATATAGGTTTCGTT
>WTIB01000005.1 GCA_011522905.1 Crocinitomicaceae bacterium
ATATCATACGAGGGGTTGTAATACATGTGGACTCATTTGGTAACCTAATCACGAATATTACTAGACAAGACTTTGAAAGATATCCTGTGGATGCACCCTTCACTATAAGATTTCATAATAATTATTTTATTGACAAAATCTCTGATACCTATAATCAGGTTGAAGAAGGTGATAAAGTAGCTGTTTTCAATGAGAATAACTTTCTAGAAATTGCGGTAAATCGAGGAGCAACGAAAACTACCGGGGGAGCAGACAAGCTTTTGGGCATGAGAGTTCGAGATTTAATTAAAATTGAGTTTAATCCTAAAGGTTCTCTCAAAACATTGTTTTGATGTTGGTTCGGATAGTTAAGCTTACCTTCAATGAGGAATCCATGGATTTCTTTTTTCAAGAATTTGACAAAAGTAAGGCTCACATTACAAATTTTAAGGGGTGTAGAGGCATGAGAATGCTTCAAGATATGAATCAAAAAAACATCGTTATGACCTACAGTCATTGGGATGATGAAAATGCGCTGAATAATTATAGAAATTCACAGGTGTTTTTACGATTATGGAATAAGATAAAACCTCATTTTAAGGATAAACCTCAAGCATGGAGCCATGAAATTTATTTTGATGGATTTCATATTACAGCGGATTAATCAAAATATGCTTTGAATTCAACAATAGAGACTTGAAAAATTTATTTCTTCATCTTTTTAAAAATGCTATTTTTGAAAACTGATAATATTATATGCGCGCCCTTTATTTCAAAGAATTAAGTAGTTTTTTAAGTTCGACGATCGGGTATGTATTTATCTTGATATTTTTAATTGCTTCTGGTCTATTTCATTGGATACTTTCATACAATACAAATTTACTTGAAGGTTCTGAAGCAGATTTGGTGCCTTTTTTCAATTTGTCTCCAGTAATATTTTTAGTTCTTATACCGGCGATCACAATGAAGTCTTTTGCCGAAGAAAAAAGAACGGGTACCATTGAATTATTATTTACTCGTCCAATTTCAGATCTCGGTATATTAATGGCCAAGTACCTAGCGGGAGTTACTTTACTCATAATCGCAATTGCTCCAACCATTACCTACTACATTTCAATTTATTTTTTAGGCAAACCCGTGGGGATTATTGACGGAGGAGCCACGTTTACATCCTATATAGGTCTTATTCTTCTCGGCAGTGTATTTGTAGCCATAGGTATCTTTGCGTCAACCATTACAAGTAGTCAAATTGTGGCATTCATTCTAGCAATGTTCTTATGTTGGTTTTTATTTGATGGTTTGAACTTACTAGGAGATTTTGGTCAGCTAGGCGACATAGATTACATTATAAAATATTTCAGCTTGGCTTTCCATTATGACTCTATAACAAAGGGAGTCATTGTAAGTGAAGATATTATTTATTTTCTATCCGTAATCCTCTTGTTTTTGAGTTTGGCGATTACGGTCATTAAAACTTTGAAAAGATGAAAAATGTTTTTTCAAAATTTAATATTTACCGTTGGCTGATATTAAGCATAATTCTTGTCTTTATTGTCCTTATTAATGTAGTGGGGCATTATACCTCTTTTCGTTATGATATGACAGAGGACAAAAGATACTCCCTATCCCCTGGCACAGAAACTTTCTTGAATCGAGTTAAAAAGTTTGACAATCGGATCAGTATTAAAATTTATCTAGATGGTGAGCTGCCTTCAGAATTAAGATCCTTTAAAAATTCACTTGAAGAAAAACTGAAAGATTTTAAGAATACAGTGGGTGATCGAATTGAATACACCTTTATCAATCCTAATGTTGGTTCAGATAAGGACAAAGAAACCCTATATGAAGATTTGTACAATAAAGGTAAAGGCATTTTACCAATGGAAATCAAATACTCCAAAAATGCCAAAGAAACCAAAATGATGCTTTGGCCTGGTGCTGTTCTTTCATTTGCGAAAAATGGTATGCCCATGGAAACTGTAGTTCAATTACTTCCAGGAACTTCCCCCGATCGCCCCTTCATGCTCAATCAAATGCCAGAGGTGGTTGAAAGCGCTTTGAATAATCTAGAATATAACCTTGTTTCTGCATTAAGAAGATTAACTACTGTTGAAAAGAAAAAAATTGCATTTTTACAAGGGCATGGCGAGTTAAATGATTACGAGACTAGGATTGCCAAATCGTTAATTTCTCCTTATTATTCTGTCAAAAATGTAACTATTGATGGATACATCAATGCCTTAGATGGATTTGACGCCTTAATTATTGCAGACCCCAAAACGACCTTTTCTGAGGCAGACCTTTTTACTATTGATCAATTCATAATGAAGGGGGGAGATTTGATGTGCTTTATGAATACATTAGACATCAATCAAGATACCTTATTTGCTCAAGGATTTACCCATTCAAGTAGAAAAAACTTACGGCTTGAGCATATGCTTTTTGATTACGGGTTTAAGATTAATGATAACCTTGTCATGGATATCAATTCTATTCCTAAATATGATATCAGGTTTAAAGAATCCCGATTAAATTGGTATTATCAAATTCTATCAACCAATACAGCCCACCCTATTACAAAAAATATTGAACCCGTGGCAATGGAATATGTAAACCAAATTGAATTCACCAATAAAAATGTCAAACCCATATTAACTAGCTCGACGAATTCAAATCATTCAGGACTTGCACCGATTATTGAACTCAACATGTCATTTAATTTCGATGAAAAGAACCCCAAGCTCAACCAAAACATAAATAACCCAGAAAATAAACTCTGTTATGCAGCACTAGCCGAAGGTAAATTCAATTCATATTCATACAACAGAGTTGCCATAAAAGATACGGCCAATCCGAATGCTCAAAAACTTCGAAAAAGCAAAAATCCATCAAAAATATTCGTAGTTGGAAATGGTACATTCTTGAAAAATAGTTACAGACTAGTTCCAACACAAAATGGACCAAGACCCGACTTCAAAGGGTTTAATGAGCTTAAAATGAATGCAGACGACGTTTCTTTGAATATAAATAGAGTGATTGGTAATCAAGATTTCTTTCTGAATATTGTAGACTATATGATGGGGAATAAATACATGTTAGAAATACGAAGTAAGCAAATTGATGTTCGTGAAATAGACAAAATAAAAGTAAATAAACATGCCAATTATTATAAGCTTATTAATCTGGTTGTGCCTATTTCAATTATTCTTTTAACTGGTGTCATCATTGGTATATTCAGGCGATTTAGATTTACAAAATAACGTACGCAGATGAAATTAAAACAGGTTTTTATTCTTCTATTTGGTTTATCATCACTGGCTGGTTTGGCATGGTATACTTATTATATTATCAATGATAAAAAAGAACCCACAGGAGAACTTATTGATTTTGCTGTCAAGGACACCAGCGCAATAACTAAAATTAGAATTACCGACCCTTACTCAAAAAGTATTGAGCTTGTTCGTAAGAAGAACATCTGGACAGATGGAAATGGTGGTTGTATCACTCAAGGATTGGTGAATAATATTTTAGACGTTGCCATCAATATAGAATTAAAGGGTTATTTACCGAAAAAATCACATAAAACGTTCAAAGAAAAAATGTCTAGCTATCATACTAAGGTGGAGTTTTTTGTGAGAAACAAATGGTATAAAACCTGGTATATCGGACCACCGGCACAAGATCATTATGGACAAATTATGTTATTAGATTCTAAGGATTATGGAAAAAGTGCAGAACCTGTAATGATGAAAATAAAAGGTGTGCATGGTATTGTTGAACCCAATTTTTTTGCCGATTCACGTCAATGGATATGCACAAATATTTTCGCGGTGCCACTTGAAAAAATACAGGACGTGCAAATTATTTATCACGAGGATACTACAAGATCTTTTAGGGTCACCAAAAATAATTCAGGTTTTAGGGTAAGTCAATTCGGAGAGGCTTTACCATATGTGGATACGGCAAACCTTTATCGCTATTTACATAATTTTAAGAAAGTTCATTTCGATGTTCCCAATTATGAGCTGACTGATTTTCAATGTGACTCATTAAAGCAAACCCAACCTTTTGCGGAGCTGATCTTAAAGGAAGGCACGCCTATTGACAACAAAACAATCCGATTAAAAATGTATAGGATACAATCTGAAGACACCCAAAGAAATGTATTCGGAGAACTTGTAAACCAAGACATGAATAAATTTTGGTGTGAGCTTCCAGGGGGTTCACTTGTAAAATGTCAATATCATGTCTTCAATCCGATGTTGACAGGTGTAGCCTATTTTCCAGTTATGGAAAAATCAACTAAGTAAAAACACGTAGAGGTTAATCAGAATATACGTAGTCCAAATCACGTATTAATTCTTAAATGTTCATATGTTTTTAAATTAATGAGTATTCGAACTCATTTATTGAATTATTTTTGTGGCATAGTTAATAGTCTAGCAATCCTGTAGTGGATATAATATATCAATAAGCGATTAGAAAAGACAAATTCTCTTCTTATTTCCACAAGGATACTATCTTAAAGGGGCCTGTCCGGGCCCCTTTTCGATTTTGTAAGTTTTTGAGGCACCATTAATGATTTTGATAATTGGTTTTCGTACATTTGAATTCATGTTGAAAATTATATTTACAAGCTCTTTTGTTTTCTTCTTTACAATATTAAATGCTCAACTTATAACGGATTCAGAGGACAACTCAAATCTCTCATTTAACAATAATAATGTTCTATACGTTGGCGTTGATGGAATAAATAGTTTCAGGGAACTCTCACCAAATACCGACTTTCTATCCACACCTTTAGGAGAAAGGGAAAATGAAATTTCAAGGTGGATGTCAGGATATTCTCTACGCATGGCGATTCCCGCTTTTCGCTTTTTTAAGATAAACACCGGCTTAGCCATTCTTCAAAGTGGAGAATCTTACGATTGGAATTCGGCAGTTACAGACAGTTCATACGCCTATCAAAGGACTTTCCGTCATATTGGCTTACCCGTTCAACTTGCATTTGAATATGGAAATAAATTATCTATTTACGGAGCTTTTGGTGT
>WTIB01000223.1 GCA_011522905.1 Crocinitomicaceae bacterium
CCTTCGAAAGTTATTTCAATTATGATAATACCTTTGCTGATATTCATAAGTTAAAAGCAACATTAGGATTATCCGTATTTCAGCGCAAGGGATCCAACCTAAATGGAACTGCCTTTAATATTCCAAACAATTCTTGGGAATATGCTGATATTTCTGCCAATACTGCACCAGGAGGGTTCTTAAACAATACGGGTTCTTGGGAATTTAAAGAGAGACTATTATCTGCGTTCTTGAGGGCAGAATATATTTTCGATTCACGTTATATCATTTCGGGTATTTTAAGAAGAGATGGTTCGAGCAAATTTGGTCCAAATAATAGATATGGAATGTTTCCAACCATTTCTGGGGCTTGGTTGATTTCTGAGGAATCGTTTTTTGATGTTGAGTTTATTGATTTCATGAAGCTTAGATTGAGCTATGGGATTTCTGGTAATGACCAGATTGCGAATTTTGCTTATCGTGCTTTGTTGAATGGTGAAGGAGTATATGTTTTTGATGATTTGATTACAGTAGGTACCGCACTTGGTCGAGCTGCGAACCCAGATTTGAAATGGGAAACAACACGTCAATTTAATGCAGGATTAGATATGACATTTTGGAATCATGTAGACTTTACAACAAACTATTTTATTAAAAACACGAATGACCTTTTATTCCAGCCTGATGTTTCGGCGGTTATCGGTTCTTTTGGTGCTGGGGGTTATCCGCCAATCATCAATGCAGGTAATGTTTCCAATAAAGGTCTTGAGATAGAATTGGGTTATCATACGAGTCTTACCAGTGCCCTTCTTGCAAATGTAAACTTTAACTTTTCAGCAATTACCAATAAGGTAACTGCAGTCCCTGAGGGAGTTGACTTTTTACCGGGAGCTCAGTTTAGTGTAGGAGGTGATGTAGCCACGAGATTTGAGGAGGGATATGCTATTGGTTATTTCCACGGATACCAGACTGCGGGTATTTTCCAAACCCAAGAGGAAATTGACAATCACCCAGTTCAACAGGATGGAGCTCAACCAGGAGATTTTATTTTTGTTGATCAGAATGGCGATGGAGAAATCAGCTTTGGAGATAATGACGATAAGACTTATTTAGGATCTCCAATTCCTGATTTTGTGATGGGTTTCAACTTTAATTTAAGGTTCAAAGGTGTGGATATGTCTGCAAACATCTATTCTGCGATTGGACAAGAAATCATTAGAAATTATGAAAGACAGCAGCCCTATGCAAATCAGCTAGATTATGTAATTAACCGTTGGGTTGGTCCAGGTACTTCCAACACTGATCCTCGATTAACAACAGGTGCTACACGTAATAATGTATTCTCGGACTATTATGTTGAGGATGGTTCGTTTGTTCGCTTGAAGAATGTTCAAGTGGGGTATACTTTCCCGAAAAAGTGGACAAGAAAGATGAAGGTTGAATCCTTAAGAATTTATTTAGCTGGAAATAACTTAATCACACTTAATCGTTATTTAGGCTATGACCCTGAAATCGGAGGTGGAACACTTTCTAACGGGGTTGATTTTGGGTTCTACCCACAAGCGAGATCAATCATGGGTGGTATTAACATTAAATTTTAAGAAAATGAAAAGAGTAATTAAAAAATCCATATTTTTTGTTTCCGTCATTTCTTCATTGACGTTTACTGGATGTGACAAGTTTCTTGACGTTTCTCCGCCATACACACAAGATGCTGAAAACTATTTTCAAACTCCAGCAGACTACGAAATGGCCTTAATCGGTGCTTATGATCTATTGCAAAGTACATTTGTCAATGTTTGGGTTGGTGATATTGCCTCTAACGACGCTATTGCGGGAGGAGAAAGTGTGAACGATACCCAAGGGTTACATCAGATAAGCGATATGACTCACGGAGGGGTGAATCTCGAGCTTCGAAGCATTATGCGTTGGATGTATACAGGAATTACACGTTGTAATTTCATTATGGAAAACAAGGACAACATTGAGTTTAACGGGAAGGATAAAATCATTGCTGAAACCCGATTTTTACGTGCCTACTATTATTTTGAGTTGGTTAAATTTTTCGGAGATGTTCCATTGGTAATTGATAAAAGAATTGGTGCCGAAGAAGTTACCCAAATTCCAAGAGCACCTGTCGCAGATGTTTACGCTCAAATTGAAGCGGACTTGAGTGCTGCTATCCCTGTTTTGGATGATATTACCTTGGTCAAAGGGAAGGCGAGTAAAGGGGCGGCGAAGTCACTCTTAGGTAAGGTATATTTATATCAAAATAAGTTTCTTGAAGCGGCAGATATTTTTGATGAAGTCATCAACAGTGGGATTTATGCCTTGTTAGGAGATTACGAACAACTATTCTACGCGGCTACTGAAAACAATAGTGAAACTGTTTTTGATGTCGAGTATTCTGGTGCAGAAGGAGGAAGTTATGGATGTTTTGTTTGTCTGGAAGGAAATGCAGGTCCTGGTTTTCAAGGTATAAGACAGTATGTTGGTCCTGTATATGGTGATGGTAATAGCTATAATTTGCCTACTCAGGATTTATATGATGCTTTTGCTTCTTTTGATGGCCGTCGAGATGTGACGGTACTTGATTTAGATGCTTTCATTGCAGAGCAGGACAACCCAGAACTGATTACTTATGCGATTGGGGCTGGTGGCCATACAGGATATTACAACAACAAATACATCAAGCGTCAAGGTGAAATAGGATTGCCAGATAACGATTTGACTAGTCCATTGAATTATAAAGCCATTCGATATGCTGATGTTTTATTAATGGCGGCAGAAGCACACTATCAAAATGGTAATTCAGGAGTTGCACAAGGATATATGAATCAGATTCGGTCTCGTGCCGGCGTACAACCCATTCCTATAGGTTCTATTGAAGATATTTATAACGAGCGCAGACTCGAGCTTTCTTGTGAAGGACATCGGTTTTTTGATCTTGTAAGAACAGGCCAGGCCGAACAATATATTGATGGGTTTGTCCCTAATAAACATGAACTCTTCCCAATTCCACAAATAGAAATTGATCTTGCTGGAGGAAATTGGTCACAAAACCCAGGATATTGATAAATTTAGAATGAAACTTATGAAAACTACACTATTATTAATTTTGACCTTAGGGATTTTCTCTTTGACTTCTTGTAAAAAAGACAATCCTCAATTAGGCGATCCACCATCAGACGCAGATGCAACATTTTCTTATGCGCCTTCTGCCGCAAATCCAAATATCATTGATTTCACTGCGCCGAATGGCAATATGGTGAATATATGGGATTTTGGAAATGGCCTTAAAGGTGAGGGTGCAAATGTACAAGGGATTTATCCTAATGCAGGAACCTACACGGTTACCCTCACTGTTTTCAATCAGGGGGGAAGTAACTCTACTTCTCAAGAGATTGTCATTGACCAAACCGATTTATCACTTTTAGACAATCCTTACTATAATGCCCTGACAGGAGGGGCTGATGGCGCCGGATTTAAGACCTGGTATATTGATTCGAACGAAACTGCTCATTTTGGGGTTGGACCAGATCCGGTAAGTCCTCTTGGAGATGTGCCTGAGTGGTGGTCTGCTGGTCCAAATGACAAGCCCGGATGTGGATTATATGACGACAGATATACCTTCCATTTAGATGCATTCAAATTCGACATGGCCACAAATGGTGATGTATACATTCACAATTCATTTGAGTCGGCGTTTCCAGGTTCTTTTCAAAACTTAGGGGATTTTACTGCTCCCTATGAGGATCAGCTCGGTGAGCAATGGTCAGTAGTTGAGGAGGACGGTGAGGCAACCTTAACTGTTTCAAATAACTCGTTTATTGGATTCTATACAGGCGTTCGCTCCTACAGAATATTATCAATTACAGACTCGACAATGAGTTTACAATACGACCATGAACCCGCATCAGAGGGCTTACATTGGTATTTGAAATTAAGAGCAGAGTAAAACATGATTAGAAAAGTTTCTTTTTTGTCGTTGGTATTATTGCTTTGTGTTGCCTCAGATTGTAATCCTGAGCCTACACCATCTGCAGTTCTTCCAGAAAATTTGGTAACCATTGCTGAGGTTGATGGGTCAACTGTAAACATTACAGCGACAGCCGATAACGCCAACTTTTACAGCTTTACATTTTATGATGGGGATGATTCTACCTATCAGGAAGCTTCGGACGGTATGGCCTCTTATACATACACATCTGCAGGAACTTATCAAATTCTTACAAGAGCACATTCAAGCTATTACGATTTTATTGAATATTCTGAAACAGTTGAAATAACCGAGGAAGGTTTCACCGGAGGAATTCCTACAACCGGTTATGAAACACCACTTTCTTATCCGGGAATGACTTTGGTTTGGCAAGATGAATTTGAAGGAAATTCTTTATCATCAGACTGGGTTCATGAAATAGGTAACGATCCAGGCGGACTTCCCGGCTGGGGGAACAACGAGTTACAATATTACAAGCCCGAAAACACCACGGTATCAGATGGGCTTTTGAAAATCACGGCCAAACAGGAATTTGCAAGTGGATTTAACTATACGTCTTCAAGGATCAAAACACAGGGTATTCAATCGTTTAAATATGGACGTATAGATATTCGTGCTTCACTTCCTTATGGACAAGGGATGTGGCCTGCATTATGGATGCTTGGAGATAACATAACTTCGGCTAGCTGGCCAGGATGTGGTGAAATAGATATTATGGAGCTTATAGGAGGAGATGGATATAATGATCGGACAATATATGGGACACTGCATTGGTTAGACAATGGAAGTCACGCCAATTACGGAGGGAACAGCTCTCTTCCTTCTGGTGAGTTATATGCTGAAGAATTTCATGTATTTTCAATCATTTGGGATGAAAGTAGTATTCGATTCTTGAGAGATGATGTTCAATATCATATTATGGATATAACTGGTCCTGAACTTACAGAGTTTCATCAGAATTTCTTCTTCATATTTAATATCGCTGTTGGTGGTAATTGGCCAGGAAGTCCTGATTCAAATACACAGTTTCCCCAAACAATGGCTGT
>WTIB01000168.1 GCA_011522905.1 Crocinitomicaceae bacterium
TAATGATTCATGTGGCTGTAATTACAGGAAGTTATGGCTTTTTAGGCTTGGCATGTATACTTGGATTTTTGAATCTCACCTTATACATTTTCAGAACTCAAAAAACGGCAAACTCAATAACAACAAATATTACCGAGCTGACCTATATTTCTGAAATGACCATGACTATCGGTGTTTTTATGCTCACTATTGGTACTTTTTTAGGAGGAATATGGGCCAATGAATCATGGGGTCGTTATTGGGGATGGGACCCCAAAGAAACGTGGGCTTTGGTTTCCGTATTGGTCTATGCCACCATTCTGCATCTTCGATTTATACCTGGTCTAAAAAGCAAGTTTGTATTCAATTTAGTGGCCTTTTGGGGATATTCAGCTATTCTATTTACATTCTTTGGAGTGAACTTTGTTTTGGTCGGATTACATTCATATGCCCAAGGAGATGGTTTGGGGGATATTCCAAATTGGATTTGGATTACTGCAATTGTATTTCTTGGTTACAGTATTTTGGCCTATTTCCGAAACAGGTCTCACTTAAATTCAAAATCCATTTAATATGATTTCTTCTCGAGTATTACACGAGGACAATCATCTCATTGCCGTTAACAAAAAATCATCTGAAATCGTTCAAGGAGATCGCACTGGCGATACTTCTATGCCAGATGAAATAAAGGCATATCTTAAAAAAAAATACAACAAGCCAGGAAACGTTTTTTGTGGCGTAATTCACCGATTAGACCGGCCTACCAGTGGTGTAATTCTCTTCGCAAGAACCAGTAAAGGTCTTGAAAGAATGAACAAGCAGTTCAGAAACAAAGAAACTTCGAAAACTTATTGGGCTGTTCTTGAAAATAAACCACCTCAGAAAAAAGGAACACTCATTCATTTTCTCAAAAAAAACGAAAAACAAAATAAAAGTTATACCTGCTCGGAAAACACCACAGGAGCCAAGGAAGCAATTCTGCACTATACATTGATTTCTTCTTCAGATAGATATCACTTGGTGGAAGTCGAGCTCGAAACAGGGAGACATCACCAAATAAGAACTCAGCTTGCAAGTATTGGATGCTGTATTAAAGGTGATTTAAAATACGGGGCAAAAAGGTCGAATGGTGATGGTTCGATTTGTCTTCACTCTAGAAAGCTCAAATTCAATCACCCCACGACAAAAGAAGAAATCTGCCTAGTCGCTCCTCTACCGGATAATGTGTATTGGAGAATCTTCGACGAATTCAATTAATTCTTTCTAGTTAATTCTTGGAAGGTATACAAAATTTCAGTGGCAATCTGTAGACTCCTTTCAATATAATGTGGCAATGGGTTTTCGGTCTCATCGAATTCTTTTGGGTCGTCATAAGTGGTTGAAAATCTCTTTTTTGCGCCTGGTACTAAGGGGCAGTTAATGTCAGAATCTGAGCAGGTCATCACAGCTATAAAATCCTTTTGAGGTAATGATTCGTCTGTATTTGCTTTAGAATAGCATTCTATGAATTCCTCATCATTATAATACACATGATACAATGGGTTCTCACAAGACAAATCATCACATTTGATGTCAAAACCAATTTGTTTTAAGGCAGCGATTGTATTCGGATGGCAAGCCGTTGCAACAGTGCCTCCTGAATAGGTTTTTAGATTAGTGACCTTAAAATAAACCGAAGCAATGTGTCCCCAAACTTGAGCAAAATGACTTCTTCTCGAATTATGTGTACAGAGGTAAACCACAGCAACAGAATCACCATTTTGCTCCTTTAGAGTTATTTCCTTTTTCAAAGAACTCGCCAAATCGTTTAATAAGGCTTTACGCTCCTCAGAAATCGTTTGTCCAGCATCTGAAATTAGCTGCTCGCATGTCCTTTTCAAAATATCATTTAGCATTGATGTTATTTTTGTATAAATAAAAATGAAGATACGTTGAATAATCAAATATCAAGCAGAGAAAATGAACAATTTAGACATCTGATGGACCATTTTTGGAGCGAAGATGTATTTCGAAATAAAACATTGGCTCAAATAGAAAAAGATTTTGCGGTAGGTGGCATATTAATACAAAGAGGGTTGATACAAAAGTGCAGCAATCAAAAGGACCTTGAAGCCCTTATCATTCAATCGATAAATGAAAAATATATTGATTCATTACTATATATTGTTGACCTGAAAGAGTTTGTAAAAACCAAACCCGAAAAGCTTGCATTCACAATCATAACAAGGATTGCTTTTAAAGTATTTTTAAGGACTCATTTTGATTCAAAATAAGCTTGTTAAAATCTAGTAATTTGAGAGACTCTTTATCTCAACTGAATTGTTATTTTTGTATAAAATCAATTGTCAATGAATTTTATCGTTTCGAGCGCAACACTTTTACGTCACTTGCAGAATATTTCAGGAGTTCTCAATACCAGTAACACCCTTCCTATTTTAGATAATTTTTTATTTTCTATTAAAGGCAATCAACTTACCATTTCTGCAACTGATTTGGAAACTACAATGACGACCAAACTTGATGTACAATCCGAGGAAGATAGTGCTGTGGCAGTGCCAGCAAAAAAAGTTTTGGATGTTCTTAAAAGTCTTCCGGATCAACCTTGCACATTTAAGGTAAGTGGAGATAAGTACAAAATTGGCATAGCTTATGACAATGGAAGAGCTGAGATGCAAGGTTTTAATGGTGAAGAGTTTCCAAAGCTCCCTAAAATTGAAAACCAAAGCACTATTAAGATTTCCGGTGAAATCGTGGCTAATGCCATCAACAGAACCTTATTTGCAGCTGGGAATGATGACCTGCGACCTGCAATGTCAGGTGTTTATTGTCAATTTTCAGGAAACGAAATTGTATTTGTTGCAACGGATGCTCATAAATTGGTTAGATATAAACGAAATGATGCAAAATCAACAGATAGCTCGGACTTTATATTGCCAAAGAAACCACTAAATATGCTCAAGTCAAATTTGACTGGTGACGAAGAAATTACCTTGGAATATAACCAATCAAATGCAGTATTTACATTCAATGATATGGTACTGTCATGTCGTCTTATTGATGGCAAGTACCCAAATTATGAGGCTGTAATTCCAAAGGAAAATCCAAACGTACTTACCATTGATCGTTTGCAGCTTTTAAATTCAATTAAGCGCGTTTCAATATTCGCTAACAAGACAACACATCAAATCAAGCTAAAATTCGCTGGAGCAGAGCTTAACTTATCTGCAGAAGATACAGATTTCGCTGATGCCTCTAATGAAAGACTAACGTGTAATTATGATGGAGATGATCTAGAAATTGGATTTAATTCTCGTTTTATTATAGAAATGCTCAATAATCTCGATTCAGATGAGGTTCAGCTTGCCATGAGTGAACCAAGTCGAGCAGGTATTTTGACGCCCACAACGACAGCCTCAGAAAATGAAGATGTGCTGATGTTGGTTATGCCTGTGATGCTGAATCGTTAAAATATGAATGCAAAAAGGAAGCTAATCAGAGAACAAACTGTTGAAGAATTAGCCGAATACCTCAAATCAAACAATTTTCCCTCATTTCGCGCCAAACAAATCATGGATTGGCTCTGGAAGAAGAATGTGGGTTCTTTTGAGGAAATGAAAAACATTGGTAAAAACCTGCAGGAATTTTTGAATTCAAATTTCATCATTGACAAAGTCTCACTGAAAGACCAACAGATTAGCAAGGATAAAACCATAAAATGCGCTTTTGAAGTTGACAAAAACAGTGTTGTAGAAGGTGTTCTCATTCCCACAAAAAAGAGAATGACGGCATGTATATCATCACAAGTAGGCTGCAGTCTTGCTTGTACTTTTTGTGCAACTGGTCGTTTAAAATTGTTAAGAAATCTCTCAGCAGGTGAGATTTATGATCAAGTATACCATTTAAAAAATGAGGCCAATACTCAATATCAAAAGTCTTTATCAAATATTGTATATATGGGTATGGGAGAGCCCTTATTAAACTATAAAAATGTATTGAGCTCTATCAACTGGATATGTTCCGAAGAAGGCCTTGGGATGTCGCCTAAAAGAATCACGCTATCTACCGCCGGTATTTCAAAAATGATAAAAAAGCTTGGCGATGACGAAGTTCGATTTAATCTTGCCTTGTCCTTACACGCAGCAAATGATGAAAAAAGGAATAAGATCATGGAAATTAACGAATCAAATAATCTAGATTCATTACGTGATGCTTTGACGTATTTCTATGAAAAAACAAAATCTCGAGTGACCTTTGAGTACATTATTTTCGATGGGTTCAATGATGAACTTTCAGATGCACGTGAATTGGCAGAATTCGCCAAATGTGTTCCATGCAAAATTAATATAATAGAATACAACCCGATTGATGGTGAGCCCTTTAAGCAAGCACAAGAGGATAAGGTAAATCAATTTGCTTTATTCCTTGAATCATTAAATATGATTGTGAATGTGCGAAGAAGCCGAGGAAAAGACATTGATGCCGCATGCGGCCAATTGGCAAATAAGAACAAGGCCATCTTGTTGGATGAGCGAAAACTTAAACAATAATGATTAAAGTAGAAGATCTTTCTAAGAAATTTTCCTTGAATAAGGAGCAACGCAAAGAGCGGAATACAAAAGACCATTTTGCCTTTGCAGTAAAAGACATCAGCTTTGAATGTAAGCCTGGAGAAATATTTTCATTACTAGGTCCAAATGGTGCAGGAAAAACAACGACCCTACGTATGCTCTCTACAGTGATACCACCAACATCTGGTTCAATTGTCATCGGGGGCGTAGACGCAACTTCTGAACCACAGGAAGCGAGGAGGAAAATAGGATTTTTAACAGGGTCAACTGGGTTGTATGCAAGATTGAACGCCCATGAGCTGATTGATTATTTTGCTTCACTATACGATGTGCCAAATCAAGTAGTCAGAGAAAGAAAAAAATATTTATTTGACTTGTTGGATATGAATGAATTTGCCAACAAAAAAATTGGCAAACTCAGTACAGGTATGAAACAAAAAGTTTCTATTTGCAGAACAATGATACACGATCCGGAAA
>WTIB01000121.1 GCA_011522905.1 Crocinitomicaceae bacterium
TACCTGAGCTATATTGCTTATAATTAACTTCGACGTCTACTTTAGCCAAGTGTTTATATCTGTATTTTAAAATATTCTCTGTTGTATCCGACCAAGTATTTCTATAGTCAGCGTCGTTGTTCAAACTAATCGGATTCATGTAGGTATATCCTATTAACGAAACAATTTCTACATCACCAATACTACCCATACTGTTAAAAGAAAAATCCAAACCAGTTATTCTTGCAGCTTCAGCATTTTGCGCTCTGAATCCAATCATTTCAAATATACTAAACCCTTGATTTTCTAAATCTAAATACTCTTCTAAACCTTCAGGTGTGTCCGTATTTAAAAGTGCTCCATTCAAAGGGTTATATATACCAAAAGTGAATTCAATCATATTTTGATACTCATTGATAAAAGCTGCTACATCGAACATCCCCTTCCAATCTCCAATTCGAACCCCTTGCTTAAATCCTAATTCCGCAGCCCAACCAATTTCGGGTTTAAGTTGAGGATTTTGAAAAATATTTAGGGCACCCACACTTGTATCAATATATCTTTCGCCAACAGCAGGATATCGGATTCCTTGTCCGATAGATGCTCTTAAATGGGTATATTCAGCCAACTGATAGTGGAAGCCAGATCTCGCAACAGGATAAAACGGTAAAATCGTTGAATCCTTTTTAGAAATCATAAAATCACTGTCTCCTCGTTCACCATCCATTTCAAAATACTCTAACCTCAAACCTGCAGTGAAATCAAAATCGCCAATGTGATGTTCAACTTGCGTGTAAATGGCTGTATTTAGTGAATTATGATCACCTACCAATTCAGATCGAACTACATTTGTGATATTCGAAATACCTGATGTCAAGGTAAATCCGTTGGCATATTCTTTTTGAAATTGATAATCTGAATAATAAATTGTAGCCGCACTGCTCTGTCCTTCAGTTCCTGAAATGCCATTTTTGACATAATAAATTCGATTTTTAAAAGAATGACGATTGTTATACTTGTCAATCATTTTAATATATGGGTCAAGGAAAAGTCGGTGACCTAAATTATAAGTTAGAGTGGACGCAGCATTACTTGTATCAACTCCTCCCTGAGGCGTGTAACCTAAAGAATCACTCTCCCAAATGATAAAATTTCCTGTTTTTTGAACTTGGTAATTGTATCCAATTCCAGCTTTGACCTTTTTCCATTTCTGAGGGCGAAAATATAAGGATCCACTAACTCTTCCCCTGTATTCAGTTTCACCTGCTTTATATCCCCCATCATGAAAAAATGTTGAAGAAATCGTATATCCCATATTTTTAAACATGTGCCCTCTGTATACCTCAACCTGTTGAGTCATTGGGTTCGTATCCCACCATTTTAATGATGCCCTTCTGGGGTTGTCATAAATCCCGTATTGCAATTTGACTTTGGTTTCAGGTGTTGTGCCAGGTTCCTTTTCTGTTAGGGCAATAATTCCATTCAAGGCTCCACTCCCGTGTAAAACTGAAGATGCTCCTTTCATGACTTCAATTTGAGATGCCTGCTCCATGGGAATGGCATTCCATTGTGTATCTCCAGCATAACCAGATAAAAGTGGCATTCCATTCCACAAAAGAAGTACACGGCTACCTGCTCCATAGGAAAACCCACTTCCGCCTCGAATACTCACCTGCCCGTCAAATGTAGAAACTCCTGGAGTTTGTTCAATAGCCTGGTCTAGACTTGTAATTCCTTTGTTATCAATTAATTCTGGTCGAATAATCTCCATTGAGACTGGCACTTCCTCAATGGCCTGCTTTCTTCGACCCGCAGAAACCACAACTGTTTGAAGATCAGTAACAGGCTCACTAAGCTTAATATTATATCTGCCACTTGACTCTATTGTAGTTGTATCATTCACGTATTGAAGCATCTTAACTACAAGAACAACAGGAAACTCCTTACAAGCTAAGTTATAATCACCATCAAAGTTTGAAATGGCTCTTTGGCCATCAGAGGCATAAATTTTTGCACCAATAATGGGTTCTCCCGTAGAGGCATCAACTACCTTTCCTTGAATTTGTGAATTCGAATTGAAGGCTATTGAAAAAAGTAAAAAACAAAGTAGAAGTCTTTTCATATTGTCGGTTTAGATTGAATAAAAATAAACTTTTGTTCCAAACAAAAATGATTCATTATAAATTGAACTGCAGCTGAACAATAAAACTACGCGGAGGTTGAACATCGCCCGGTCTTGAGACATATTCAGTATTCAAAAAATTATTTGCGATCAAGTTTAGTTTTATTGCATCACTAAATTGATACCCCATTCTGGCATCCATTACGAAGGCGCCTTTGTTATACATCTCTCTATACTGACTCAACCCGGGTAAAATATATATTTCAGATTCTGAGGGATCTACATCCTCTTCAAAAACAGCATCAATATTCTTCATAAAACTGTTATATCTGCAACTAAAACCGACAAAGAATTTTTTGTAGGTTGCCTGAACATCAACCTTAGCAAGATGTTTGAAACGGTATTTCAATAAGTTTACACTGGTATCAGAGAAGGTCATTCTGTATATCGAATCTTCATTTAAACTAATGGGATTCATGTAAGTGTAGCCTAACAATGAAGTCAATTCAACATCTCCAATCTTTCCTGTGCTATTAAAGGAAAATTCCAAACCAGTAATTCTAGCACGCTCTGCATTCTGTGCCTGAAAACCTACCCAATTTAATATGTAATCAAGCTGGGTCGGGTCAGATGCCTGCAACACAATAGAATCTGGATTGTAAATTCCAAACGTAAACTCTACCATATTGCTGTATTGATTAATAAATCCTGAGACATCAAAATAGCCTTTCCAATCTCCAAGCTTTAAAATTTGTTTGTACCCAACTTCAGCAGCCCATCCTTTTTCTGGCTTGAGATTTGGATTTTTGAAAATGATTAATCCTCCTACCGAGGTCGAAACAAAACGCTCGGCTACTGATGGAAAACGAATACCTTGACCCAAAGAAGCGCGAAGGTGCGAAGCCGGATTGATCTCATAATGCCAGCCCGCCCTAAAAACAGGATAAACGGGTATTTTTAAAGAGTCAAGCACTTCATCTCGGTCCAAATATTTGAAGTATATATTTGAATCAAAGTCAAGCGTATCGATTTTGTAACACTCCAGGCGCATACCTGCAGAAAAATCCATTTTTTTGAATTTACTTTCGAATTGCGCATACGCTGCAGCATTTTCGGAAAGATGATCGCCAAATACCCAGCTATCTACGCGATTTACCGTATTGGAAAATCCTGCAGTTAATGTATTACCGACCCCCATGTTCCTCTGGAACTGATAATCAAAATAATACATCTCAGCTAAAGAATTTGCATATAAATTTTCCGTGTTCCCAGTTGTCACTAAATAATATCGTGACTTGAAATAGTGCTTATTATTATACTTGTCATATAACTTAACATATGGATCAACACTTAGTCTGATGGATTTTTGTCTATCAATGGTGTTGTCTTGTGGCTCGTAACCCATCGAGTCATTCTTCCACAATACAAAAACACCAACATCTTGATATTGTGCATTGTAACTTAAACCAGCTTTTAGTTTCTTATTTTTTTCAGGTTTAAAATAAAAAGTACCATTCAGCCGGTACCTTTCTTCACTTTCTTCCTTCCTGAATCCTGAATCCAAGTAGGCATTCGCTCCAATTGTAAAGCCAAAGTTTTTAGATGACTTTCCGTAATATAAATCAGCCAAATGAAAGGTAGGGTTTTTATCCCACCACCTCATTGAAGACCTCCTAGGGTTATCATATATTCCAGACTGTATCTTTGCCTTTAACTCACCTTTAGGATTAGGTTCTTTTTCTGTTAGTGCAATGACACCGTTTAGGGCTCCGCTACCGTAAAGAACAGAAGAAGCTCCCTTCATAATCTCAATCTGAGAAGCCTGCTCCATCGGGATGGCATTCCATTTGGCATCACCAATATCAGGAGACATCATGGGAATTCCATTCCACAACAACAATACACGACTACCCGCTCCATAAGCATAACCCCCACCTCCTCTTATACTGACTTGTCCGTCCATGGCATAAACACCAGGGCTCTGATCAACAGCTTGCTCCAAATTCGCATATCCTTTATTGTTTATAAGTTCTGGTTTAAGTATCTCCATTGAAACAGAAATATCTTCAATATCCTGATTTCTTCTCCCTGCAGAAACTACGACGGTTTTGATTTCCAACACCTGCTCATAAAGCAAAAAATCAACGGGTTGTGGACCTGTTATCATAAGTGAATCTGACATATATCCCATTAAGGAAGCTTTAATCCAAACTGGGTAGGTCGTTGGGTTTAAAGTAAACTTACCAGATACATCGGAGAGTGCTTTTTGTCCACCCTGAATCTCCACTCTAACTCCATATAATTCCTCTCCATTATGTCCATCCTTAATTGTTCCAGTCACTTGTGAATGGCTTGTAAAAAACAATAAATTAAAACAGGATAGAAATAGAATTATAAGGGTATAACGCATCTATATTTTTGTTAACTTATATAACGAAACTAATAAAATTTTACATATACGAATGGAATTATACAAAATAGCGGCATCGAAATTAAATGGCATCGGAATTCAAACACTAAAGCAATTGTATAAGCGAATGGGGGGTCTAAATATCCTTTTTGAAGAAGACATAAGTGTACTTGCCAAACGCTATGGAGTGAATAAAAAACGACTTACCCAAATGAACCGAAATCACGCAATTGCGGAAGCTCAAAAGCAATTGGAATTCAATAAAAAATTTGGTGTTCAAACGCTGTTTTTTGATGATGTTAAATACCCTCACTTACTCAAGGAGTGTTCAGATGCCCCTATAACCCTATACTACAAA
>WTIB01000236.1 GCA_011522905.1 Crocinitomicaceae bacterium
AACCACATTCGAAGATTTGTGTCTTTTATGATTTTTCTGAGAATGGTGATTAAAACGATTGTTGCTGTAAGATTATCAATAATCGCCGACAAAATAAAAGCCAAAATACAGACGATCCACAAAAGCGTTGATTTCTTTCTTGTGGTAATCATTGTTTTGAATGTCTGGAATCCATTAAAGTGATCTATGATCTCAACAATGGTCATTGCCCCAACAAGAAATATCAATATTTCACAAGTCTTACCAAAATGATGAAGAAGGGTATGCTCCATCCATTCCATCTTTCCCATTGATCCGTGATCTCCATGTAATGGTAGGTTTGCGAAGCCTTCGACCAAGCTATGGCTTCCAGGGTCAAACCATTGTTCAAAACTGTTGATTCCAAAAGCGACACCCGCCCATGCCAAAGCCATCATAACTAAGGCTGGAATCAACTTATCAATTTTTAAAGGATGCTCTAAAGTGATGGCTAAATAGCCAAAAACAAAAACTAAAAAGATAAAAATTTCCATAGCTTATATGAGTTGATTTAATGCGATTTCGAAGGCCGCTTTAGCGATACCTTTATCCCGAGGATTTACGGCATGTGTTTCTTTTAAGGCATTATATATAGTTCGGCTTGTATCTTCAAATATTTCATGATCATCGAGTTTATTCAAGTCGTGAGACATGAGATATGCAAATACTCGAGCCATTCCGCAGTTTGCGATAAAATCAGGAATCAAAGAAAGAGATTCATCCGCCTGCTCTGCTATTGAGCCAAAAAATATTTCAGGGTCGGCAAAAGGAACATTAGCTCCGGAAGAAATCACTTTTACTCCTGCCTTTGTCATTCTTTCCAATTGTTCTTGAGAAATCATTCTCGAACCCGCACAAGGAATGAATACATCGGCATTTACATCCCATATTCGCGCATTGATATCATCATAGCTTTCCATTTCAGGAGAAACGAGCTCATTTCCGTTCTTATTTAAGAAAAGTGTTCTAACTTGTTCTAAATCATATCCTTCGGTATTTATTAAGCCTCCAACTCTATCGATTATACCAACTATTTTTGCACCACTTTGTGCCAGGTAGTAGGCACCTGCTGACCCCACATTTCCCCAACCTTGTACAATAACTCTTTTTCCTTCGAGTGAGCCACCCCAGATATTGTAAAAATGCTTTACCGACTCAGCTACGCCAAATCCGGTTATCATGTCTGCAACTACATATTTTCGATTGATATCAGGGGAGTAATTTGGATCTTCAATCACTTTAATTACCCCTTGTCTTAATCTTCCAATTCGGTTGATTTTTTGAGCTTCTTTAGGTTGGAAATGTCCATTAAATACACCTTCTTGAGGATGCCAAACGCCACAATCTTCAGTGATTGGTATCACCTCATGAATTTCGTCTACATTTAAATCTCCTCCCGTTCCATAATAATGCTTGAGTAATGGAGATACCGCGGCATACCATCTTTTCAATACTTCTTGTTTTCTTGGATCCTTTGGGTCAAAATTGATGCCTGATTTTGCCCCTCCAATGGGTGGTCCGGCTACGGTAAATTTAATTTCCATGGTTTTGGCAAGAGATTCTACCTCTCTTTTGTCCAATCCGATACGCATTCGAGTTCCTCCACCAGCAGCACCACCACGAAGCGAATTGATAACCACCCAACCCTTGGCATCTGTTTCAGAATCATTCCATTCAAAAACAATCTCTGGTTGTTTATTCTCAAATTTTTCTAAAAGCTCTTTCATTAAAATCGTGAATTTTAAAACCAAACAAAAGTAACAATATCACCTTTAAATGGGTTTATTTTTTTTGATTAACACAATTTACGTTGTGAATAAGTACGATTTAGTAACCTGGCTTATGTAGAACGCCCATACATAAATTACGTTGAGCTCCTGTTACAGAAATGACGTTATTAGGTTGATTTGATAAGTATTTAAATCCAAGGTATGCGAATACAATAGCTTCTTTATAATCAATAATTTCATCTTTTGGAATAATAACATCTCCTTTGTAACCTTCTGAAATTAAACGCATTAAAAATTTATTTTTTGCACCGCCTCCGGTAACCAAAACTGATTTGATATTGTTTTTCTCAATACAATCAATTATTTGTTCTGCGATGTGAACGCAAACGGTGTGAAGGAGGTTTTCAGGAGATTCACTTTTGCTGAAATTTGTGTAAAAGTTTTTTTCAAGCCATTCCGTTCCCAATGATTTTGGATGGTTTTTACTGTAGAACTCCAATGAATTAAGTTTTTGAAGCAATTCATTATTTAAATTACCCTGTTCAGCGATTTCACCATTCGGATCAAATTCATGTCCTAGTTTGTTTGCAAAGTTATTCAAAGGTAAATTTCCAGGACAGATGTCAAATGCTTTTATACCCTCTACATCTTTATAGCTTATATTACAGAATCCTCCAATATTTAGAAATGATTCTGCTTCTTCGGAAAACAACTCAAAATCTCCTAATGGTACAAGTGGTGCACCCTGCCCACCAGCAATAACATCAAGTGTTCTAAAATCATTGACAACCATAATACCTGTCGAATAGGCTAGCGTGCTTCCGCAACCAATCTGGAGCGTAAAGCCATTCTCTGGTTGATGCAAAATAGTTTGTCCATGTGAAGCAATTGCATCAATTTTATCTTTATCAATCTTGTTATTCGAGATAAACGAATTGACCTGTTCTGCAAAAAATGCACCTATAGTTTTGTCTAAAATTTGTAGTTCAGAAATATCTAAAGAATGTGCTGATTGTAATTTTTCATGTAATGAATCCGGATATGGAATAGTTTGGCTTGATTTAAGAAAATATCGGGTTTTGGTGTTCTCAATCACAAATTCTACATGAGCAATATCCAATCCATCCAAGGATGTCCCACTCATTAAACCGATTATTTCTTTTTTAAACATGTTGTTATTTCCAACTACATCAATATTTCCGTAATTTTGTCAAAATTAATTTAAATTTTTCGTCAACATGAATTTTGATTTATCCGAAGAGCATATTGCAGTTAAAGAAGCGGCAAGAGATTTTGCACAAAATGTATTAAAACCTGGTGTTATTCAACGGGATAATGACCAGCAATTTCCAGCGGATGAAATCAAGCAATTGGCGGAGTTGGGTTTTATGGGGATGATGGTAGATCCTAAATACGGTGGAAGCGGAATGGATACATTATCCTATGTCTTGGCAATGGAAGAAATTTCCAAAATTGATGCTTCTACTTCGGTGTGTATGTCTGTGAATAATTCATTGGTGTGTTGGGGGCTTGAAAAGTATGGTTCGGAAGAGCAAAAGCAAAAATATCTGGTACCACTTGCTACTGGAGAAAAGATTGGAGCATTTTGTTTGTCAGAGCCCGAGGCAGGTTCAGATGCAACATCTCAAAAAACAACAGCAATCGATAAGGGAGATCATTACTTGATGAATGGAACGAAAAATTGGATAACCAACGGGTCATCAGCAAGTGTATATTTAGTAATCGCTCAAACAAATGTAGAGCTTGGCCACAAAGGAATCAATGCGTTTATTATTGAAAGAGGAATGGATGGATTTATTGTTGGTGCCAAAGAAGACAAAATGGGTATCAGAGGAAGTGATACGCACACTTTATTGTTTAACGACGTAAAAGTCCCAAAAGAGAATCGAATTGGCGAGGATGGTTTCGGTTTTAAATTTGCAATGAAAGTACTTTCGGGAGGTAGAATTGGAATTGCCGCTCAAGCGCTTGGGATTGCAGCTGGTGGATTGGAGTTCGCTACAGAATATTCTAAGCAGAGAAAAGCCTTTGGAAAGGAAATATACAAGCATCAAGCAATTGCTTTTAAACTGGCGGATATGGCAACTGAGATTGAAGCTGCAAGAATGCTCGTATACAAAAGTGCACTTGACAAGGATAATGGTCGTAATTATGATCAATCAAGCGCCATGGCTAAGTTGTATGCTTCAAAGGTCGCTATGGAACAAACAGTGGAAGCTGTTCAGATTCATGGTGGATATGGGTTTGTTAAGGAGTATCATGTTGAACGCCTAATGAGAGATGCCAAGATAACTCAGATTTATGAGGGAACCTCAGAGGTGCAGAAAATAGTAATCTCCAGAGGAGTTTTGAATTCCTAGATTATCTAATGAGGGTTACATGACCCATTACCACATTTCTTAAATCAGTTTGACGATTTTTATAAGTAATCTTCCAGGTGTAAACACCGTCTTGTACTTTTTTATTTCGTTGGCTATATGTTCCGTCCCAACCAATATTTACATCATGGGTTTCAAATATAATTTCTCCCCATCTATCAAAAATGAGCATTTCAAAATCATAAGGGTCAAAGCCTGAGGTGAATACCGGATAAAATACATGGTTGAATTGATCTCCGTCAGGTGTAAAAGTGTTTGGAACATAGAATATGGTCAATTCATTTAATGTAATCACCACAGTTGCAGTATCAACACAGGTACCTGTTGAGGCAATCATGGTCACAATATATCCAGAGGTCGGATCAAAATAATGTGATGGCTCCTCCACATTTGATATTGGAGATCCATCACCAAAATCCCATTGGTAATTATTCGCATTAATTGAGGAATTCAAGAAGTTTACCGTAGAATTTAGTGGTGAAATTTCTTGTGGTGTTGCTGAAATATTTGCAACAATATCATTTTCGAGTTGGTCAATTGTTATCGTATGACTTACCAATGTAGAGTTTCCACATTCATCGGTAATTTCATATGTTCTGGTGACAATGGTTGGACAGTTACCCTCTGATACATCATTTACCCATGTAACGATTGGAATTCCACAATTATCGGTAACATTCTGCACAGAGGTAATATCTGGGTCAGGAAT
>WTIB01000246.1 GCA_011522905.1 Crocinitomicaceae bacterium
GAATTAATTCAAGAGCTATCAGATATTCAGGATGCTATTACCTATCTTAAAGAGGGTATAAATGAACGAAAGGAACAGCTTGCGCAGTTGGAGGATTCTGAAACATTTGAGTATTTATACAGAGGGGAGGTGAATCCTGAAGTGTACCTAAACCAGGAAAAAAATCTAAGAAATACTAATGATATAAATGAAGCTATCTCGGGAATTGGAGATGAACTTGAATCTACTGATGACTTTATTGACAATAATTTTGTAGAATCAAAATCCTTTAAGAGTTATGTGCAAAAAAGAGCGCTACTTTCTTTACAACTTGAAGAGCTGGTTAAACTAGAAAACGAAAAAAGAAATGAATCAGAAAAGGCAAACACCGAAAGTGAAGAAAATGCTATGCAGTTTGTAAGTGAGAGAAAACAAAAAAGATTATCTAATGATATTCAGTCATTGGTTAAAGAGATGAAATCCATAGACTCGTCCGAAATTTTTGAATCATATCTAAACAATTCCCTATCAAATAATAACCTATCATCCTCAGCTAGAATCAATCAATCAATTCTTGAGGTGTATCAGCCTTTAAATTCTGATAGAAATAGTTTTGCTATGCTTGAAGAAGAGGTTGTTGAAAGAAATACGGAAACCTTACCGATTTTTGAGTCTAATCCTTCAGGATTGAATTTTAGAGTGCAAGTAGGAGCTTTCAGAAGACCAGTGAGAGAAGATGTATATCGTGAATTTACTCCAGTTTCTGGGCAAAAACTGAATAACGGATTAATTGTATATATGGCTGGCTATTTTAATAATAGTTCAGACGCTGTGGGTGCACAAAAAACAATAAGGTCAATTGGTTATTCAGATGCTTTTGTTGTAGCCTATTGTAATGATGAACGATTGCCATTTTGGAAAGGAAAAGAACATGAAAGAAATGGTACATGTCTAGCTTCAAACAGAAATGAATTGATCGCTATTAATGTTGAAAATTCTAATGCTAATATTTCCAGTTCCGAGTCAGGTGGTGAATCTTCCAGAGCCGAAGAAAATGGCAGCCTTGTAAATAATGAAAACACCAATAAAACTGAATCTGAAAATACCAATCAACAAATGCGAACAGAACAGCATGGTTCTCAAGTAGTAAGCGGTATCAATGTAAGTGGATTGTTTTATACTGTTCAGGTTGGAGCATTCAATCGAAAAATAAGAGCTGGTGAATTAACCCAGCTTCAAGAACTCAATTATTATTTATCTTCTGGTCTTTACAGATATTCTTCCGGAAAATTCGAATCAATCGATGAGGCAAGGGAAAGGCAAAAAGAGGTGGTTTCTTTAGGCATTTCAGATGCATTTATTGTTGCATTTTATAATGGTGAGCGAATTTCAATTCAAAAATCTAAAGAACTTTTAAATGAAAAAGGAAACAGTATCCTTTTTGAAAAAGAATCGACCATTGTGCCTTTGGTGTCTATGGAGTCCACAGAATTAATAAAAGAAAGGCAAAGTGCTCAATCAATTACCTCCACTGAATCTCTAAAAGATCGAATTCAAATTCCTATAATAAGAGTAAAGGAATCACTAAATAAAGATGAATTTGTTTCTTATGAATTGCAATCAGATGTGTTTGACGAAAGCACAATAGAGCGCCTTAACAGGGTGGCTCTCTTTAATTATCAAAAAGAAAAGTCGTTAATTAAATCTCCTATTTTGAATAAAGCCGAGATTACTCCCATTATGTCCTTTTACATGAAAGGAATGGAAGAAAAGCCGTTTGAACCTAATGAGCTATTTGAATATAAGGTGGAAATTGGAGATAAGATAACAGGAAAGCTTGCAAACTGGTTACTTCGATCCAACAAAACCTTTAGTTTCGTTGTTTTAAACGGTATTCAACATGTTGTTTTCTATATGAGCAGTGAATTAGAGCGTTCAAACTTAATGGATGAATTGAATGAATTATTAAAGTAATCTTTATGGAGTATACAACCAAAACAGAGCAAGAACAAAAATCTAAAAAGCAAATATCAAATTCTTATTCATTGGTATTGTACAATGATGATGTAAATACATTTGACCATGTTATCAATTGCTTGATTCGTATCTGTAAGCATGATGTTGTTCAAGCTGAACAATGTGCTTGGTTGGTTCATAATAGAGGAAAATGCAACATCAAAAGTGGAAAGCTTACCATTTTGAGAAAAATGCAGAATGCATTGACGCAAAATGGTTTGTCTGCAGAGATAGAGTAATTAACCTTTTCCTAGTTTTATATCGTGAAATGTTCTTTCGATTGTTTCATAGACACCATTTGGTGTTGGTCCAAGTGCTGGTAAACCTTTTATTTGGAGGTTGTCTTTTACAAGAATATAATATGGAAAAGACCCAATATTCAATGATTTCCAAATAGAGTGACCATAGTCGAGTGCATAATACTCCCATTTTATCCCTGAAATTACTCTTCGAGCGAAGTCACTTGTTTCCGTTCTCTGGTTGAGGTAAATGGTAACAAAGTCAATATGGCTATTGTACTTTTCATACAATCTTCTTAATGCGGAAATTTCAGATAAACTGTTTGGATTTTCTGGATCAAAGAAATGAATGTATAGGTATCTGTTTTCAGCTGGTTTGAGTTCTATTTCTTCTGTCAGCTTCATTACGGGGAAAGGGTCTCCTTCAATGAGCGTGTAGAATTGTTCAATCAGATTTTCAGCTATGATTTCACTTTGAGCATTTGCCGTATTCATTCTAATCTGATTTGTAATCGAGATCAGATTATTTTTTGGTAATCTATTGGAATTGTATTCCTGTTGTATGATTTTGAGCGCAACCAACTCTGTCAATTCCATATTCGGGACAAGACTATCAAATGAAATCGCTTGTAGCATATTTGACGCGCTGCTATTGTAAATGGATTGAATTAATGGGTCTCTAATTTCTTTATTCAGTTGAAACAGGTATTGATCATAAAAGTCATTTATGTAAGCCATATAAGCGGAATTCTTATAGAGAATGGGGCTGTTTTTTATGAAAAAATCGTATTTAGTCTCTTTAGATGGTGCTCCAAAATAGTAAATGTTGTCTATCGTTTTTCCAAGAGAATATCGAACATAATCTTTAAAGAACATGGAAGTATCATTTGCATATTCTTTTTGTACTTCTGCCTTGAATTTTAATACACCATCAATAAATTTTGTTGGCTCGACATCTTTCAAAATGTATAGGTCTGCCATAACATCATCCATCCAGGCTTCAAAACCGAGAATTTTATAATTGATGTCAGTACTGTCCAAATTAAAAAACAAAATTTCTGTTTCACTTCCAGAAAAATAATTGATTGCATCTATAGATTCTTCAGGGAATTCTATGAAATATTTGGTATCGTTTTGAACATATAAATGCGCATAGGAGTTCTTAATTCTAATGACAACTTCTTCTATATCGGAATTATTTAGCTCAATCAAGAACTGACCTTTTTCATTCACAGAAGTGGTGTAAATAATAGATTCGGTGTTCGTTAAATAATCTTCTATTCCACTAACATATACATATTGATTGATGGCATTTGGGGCAGAACCAAATATTTTTGTATTTGACATTCCTGAAATACTCAAAGAAAGAAATAGAAGAAGCAGGATTCTCATACGCATTGTTTTGCATAAATGATGCCACATTCTAAACGAGTATTTGGGGGTGAGTTACGTATAAAGAAATATCACCCTTGTTTTTATAGATTTCTCTAACAATTGACGAATTAATATGACTCAATTGCTCATTAGTTAATATAAATACGGTATCTACATCCGACATAGATCGATTCATTTGTGCAATCGATTTCTCATACTCGAAATCGATGGTATTTCTTAATCCTCTGATAATATGAGAGGCAGAAAATTTTGCGCATAAATCAATCGTTAGGCCTTCATATGCATGTACAGAAACTCTATTATTTTCTGAGTAAAGTCCATCTATATGGTTAATTCTTTTTTCTAAATCAAAAAGATATTTTTTTTCTGTATTAATGCCAATACCGATAATAATTTCATCAAATATCTCTAGACTTTGTGAGACAATAAATTCATGTCCTTTTGTAAAAGGATCAAATGATCCAGGAAATAAACCTATTTTACGCATACTACTCAAAGTTAAAAAAACTAAAACAGACATTCCCAAACATATGTGATTTTTGATACCCATTTAATGAACTTAGGTCCACTTTTTTGAAATGTTCAATAATTAACACACCATTTGATTTTAGTTTTGCTTGAGTATATACAGAATCAATTAAATCCTCATAATCCGTGTAGTCAAATGGTGGGTCTGCAAAAATGATGTTGAAGTCCAACTCACAATTATTCAAATACTTGATGCCGTCAGATTTGACAATCTGATGGCAAGTATTGGGGATATTTAAAAATTTACTGGTTTTTTTTACGAATTGAACTGAAGCGTAGTTGGAGTCTACAGAGAAGACGGTTTTAGCCCCTCTTGAAATAAATTCATAAGAGATATTGCCGGTCCCAGCGAAAAGGTCAAGAATTAGAGCTCCATCAATTTCCGTGGAATGTTCAAGAACATTAAATAGGCCTTCTTTTGCAAAATCAGTTGTTGGTCTTGAATGAAAACCTTTTAATTGCTTTATTCTTCGACCTTTTAAAAATCCACTTATGATTCTCACGAGATGAGTTCTAAGTAGTTTAAATTCGAATTAAAATAGTAATCATTATTTTTCAATGAATCCATCTTACTCGTAATCTTTTTTATTTCTTCCATTTGATTCATTTTTCCACATACACTTATTGAAGGATTTTCAATATTCAGTTTTTCAATATGACCAATCAAGAAATATATGATATCATTTATTGATGTATAC
>WTIB01000230.1 GCA_011522905.1 Crocinitomicaceae bacterium
CTCTAACTGATTTACCCTTATCTAAAAGGTTCATAATCTTTTTAGTTCTCTCTTTGTTGAGGAAATCCTTTCTACTTTCAGTAGTTCCTACCTTTCTTCCCAACTTACCACCTTTCATTACATACATCTTTCTACCCATTTCAGTTCTTTCCAATATGTTCTCTCTTTCCAACTCATAAAGAGAACTCATTACTGATGTAATTAAGTTCCAAATAGGATTCTTCTTCCCATTAACCATAGATTGAAGATTCCCCATACTCTTTACAACCACATTAACTCCATTCTCCTCAAAGAACTTCAATGTAGTGAGGGTATCAATCGTATTTCTCCCCAACCTACTTAATTCCTCTACTATAACCTCTGATACTTTACCTTCCTTAACCAATTCAGTTAGTTTCTTACCCTCTTCTCTTTCAGAGAAAGGAATCTTACCACTCACACCCTTATCAAAGAGAGTTAAAGAGTAAAGTTCTTTCTTTTTGAGGTAATTAAGTTTATAAAAGATACTTAATGTAATGTTCTTAAATCCACCCCATAAAGATACAAATTGAACCGTTAAATTGTTCTTAATGTTGTTCTTTTTTGAAATAAGAACATAAAAAAACTCCCTAAATCACTGATTATAAGTTAAATCGGGGCTTTTTAAAGTGGTACCTCCAGGAATCGAACCAGGGACACAAGGATTTTCAGTCCTTTGCTCTACCAACTGAGCTAAGGTACCAGCCATAAGCGGAGGCAAAAATAGGAATATTTTGTTTTAGAAAGAAAATTATCAATAAAAATATGAGCAACCTTCTATCTTTGTACCATGCAAAAGATGGAAAACCCTTATTTGGTAGTTGATGCCGGGAATACCAATATTAAAATATGCGAGGTATTTGGGGATGAATTTTCTGCTATTGAGATCTTTGAATCTATTGATGATGCCGTATTTCGAATCAGGGACAAAGACATCATAATGACCTCCGTACTAGATCAAAAATCTGAAGAAAAGTTTCGAGAAATTAGTGCGTCTACCTTCGTAATTACCCATGATATTAAATTGCCATTTTCATCTAATTATGAAAGTATGAATACGGTTGGAATAGATCGATTATGCAATGTCGCTGGTATATTAAAATTCGCCAAGAATCAAAATGCATTATGTATTGATGTTGGCACTTGCATCAAATTTGATTTTATAAGTTCTGATGCTGTTTACGAAGGTGGCTCAATAGCTCCTGGAATATACCTAAGATACAAGTCATTAAATGATTACACGAGTAATTTACCTCTGCTCAATGACACTAATCAAACTTCACTTATTGGACATAATACGAGAAACTCGATAATTTCAGGGGTTTTAAATGGAATGAATGCTGAAATAATAGGTATGATTCATCGTTATAATGAGAAATTTGGTTCAATTGATATTTATCTGACCGGAGGAGATATTAGATATTTTGATATCCCTCAAAAAAATAACATCTTTGCAGTCGAAAATTTGACAATTCTTGGAGCTGTTGAAATATTTAAATTAAATGCGCTATAAATTAGCTTCTGTTTTTACCCTATTTATTATTGTTGCAAAGGCCCAGCTCACAACGTCACATCCCTTATCCTCATACGGAATTGGTGAATACAATTCGGGATCAAATGCTATTTCAACAGCACTCGGATATGTGAATAGCTCTATGATTGACTCAGCTTTGGTTAATTTTTATAATCCCTCATCATACTCGAGATTGAGTAAGGGAAATACATTACTATCTGTAGGTATTGATTCAAAGCTATCTCAATATGCACAAAATGATTATTCTGAATACAGGCTTTCCTCCATAGTTGATCATTTTGCACTTGCCATGAAAATTAACAAAATGATGGGTATATCATTTGGTCTCAAACCCTATTCGAAGGTGGGTTATGAGTTCAGTGAAAATATTTTCACTGGAGTAGATTCTTTGAGATATACATACAGTGGAAGAGGCAGTATGCAAGATGTATATTTTGGAATGGCGATTTCGCCGATTCAAACGGCTACAACAAATTTTTCAATTGGTTTTAATACCTCATATCTTTTTGGATTTGTATCGAATGATAGAAAAAGTGAATTGTTAACAGGAAGCATTGACCAAGGTGGAATTTCTAATGATATTACCAGGCTTTCTGCCTTTCACTATGAGCTAGGTGCACATTTTGAGCAAAGTATAGGCTTGAGACATAAGCTTTTGATTGGTTTTAATATTGATCCAAGTCAACGATTTAATGCCACCAGGGATAATGAGCTCTACACGGCATCAAATATAAATCTTCCTGAGACCTATGATACCGTTTCTTACTCTAGTAATATAGGACATATTGAAGCCTTATCGTCATATGAACTAGGGTTAAAATATCAGTTTTATTTCAGAGAGGTAAAAAGAAAAACAAATACCCGAAGGCCAAATTTGACTTTGCTTGCTTCTTACAAGAAATGGAATGGCATTACAACAGATTTTCAGGAGGAGTCATCAAATTGGCAAATTGGCAGCTCAGATAAATGGTCTGTTGGTTTAAGCTATGCTCCGGAAACAAAGCTCTTTGCAAATGTGGCTACTTTAAAGGCTTTTGAAAAACTTCAATACAGAGTGGGTGTATATCAAATTACTTCACCGTTTGCTTCAAATTCGGCACAATATATGGATCGTGGCACGACATTTGGAATTGGAATACCCATACTGGCACAAATGTCATTATCCTCTTTAAATTTTGCCTTTGTACTTGGTCAAAAAGGAACAGGAAATGACAATGATTTAAAGGAAAATTATTTGGGCTTTAATTTTGGAATGGTGTTCTCACCATCTGCTTTTGAAAAATGGTTTAGAAAACGAAAATTAGATTAGAAAAGGAATGATATGAAAAAGATTGGATTACTATTTGGAATGATTTTTACGACCAGCTTATTTTTTGGTCAGGATTCGATACAAGATCGTGAGTGTAAAAGAATGCTTCTTTTTGTAGGTCAGGAACTGAAAATGCAGAATTATGCAAACGCAGCGATGTATTACCTGAAGGGAGAAAAACTTTGTGGTGATTATGGCGCTAAAGAGTATAAAAGTATGTCTCAAACATTGCGTAATTCCATTATTACTGAATCTGATAATGCAAGGAAGAAACTATATACTGATACATTACTGGGTGTTTATGACCGCATGGATGAAAAAGGATTTTATGAAGAAACCGAATCTTCAAAACGTGCCACTTATATCATGATGTCTTCGAAGCCTGATTACAAAAAAGCTGATGACATATACTTGAGAGCCTTTAAGAACAATAATAAGTTTAATGACGCTGAATTGACTTATTACTATTATAATTTATATACACTTTATACGATTACAACCAATGAAGATAAAGCCAAGTACAAAAAGCGCTTAATCTCAGATTATTTCATTCTATCAAAAAAAATAGAGAGAGAAAGTTTTGCTGCAACAACGCAAGCTAGCCTTACTTCATATTTCAATAATCTAGTAAGGTCGTGTGAAGATATTCTTCCTGAGCTCAATGGATTTATGTCATCACTTCCTGCGGATAAGGAAGCAAAGAAAAAAACAGTGAACAACTTTTTGACATTACTTAAGGAAAAAGGATGTACTGAAAGTGATGAATATGAGATGTTGATAGATACGATTATTTCTATAGACAATACGATTGATGCAGTTTTAGCTAAAGCACAATTGTTGCAGGTTAAGAAGAGGTTTAAGGAATCTATTGGTGTTTACCGAGATGCGATTGAAATGACTGAATTGGATTCCGTAAAGAATGAAATTATGCTGAGTATTTTGAACATTCAATATGCGGATATGAATGCATACAAAACTGCCTATAATACGGCATTATCGATTAAGGGGAATAATCGTTCTAAAGCATTGTTGATTGCGGCCAATTGTGTTGCTAAGACGGCCAATACTTGTGGATCGAGTACTTTTGATCGGAAGTGTAACTATTATTACGCTGCCCAATTGGCAAGTCAAGCTGGGAATCCGGGTATTGCAGCAAAATACAAAGCAAATGCCCCATCTGCGGATGAAATTTTCAGCAACAATAGCCCTTCTTCGGTTACATTGTCTTGTTGGAATGTAACTGTAGATGTAAAATAGTTCCCAATGAAGCTTAAAATATTTCCACTTTATTGTTTATTGGTGGTAATATTGTTTTCATGTGTGAATGATGAAAATGAAGTGAAAAGAATAACGGATTTTGAGGATGCTCCTGATGAGCAGAGTCAAAATTTAAGGATGATTTATAGTGATTCTGGACTCACCAAATTTCATTTGTATGCAAAAATTTCAGAAACATATACGCAACCACAACACATTACTAATTTTAGAAATTATGTGAAGGTTGACTTTTTTAACTCAGAGGGTACAATGGTGTCTACTTTAACTGCTCAAAGTGGTGTTTATGATCACACAAAGGAAATTGTTGTGGTTCGAGATTCAGTAAGGCTTTACAACTATAAAAAAGATCAAACCCTCGAGACAGAAGAATTGACATGGAATAAATTGGACAGTACTATCCGAACGGATAAACAAGTTGTAGTGAATTCTCCAAAAGAATTGCTTACTGGAAAAGGTCTTATTACAAAACAGGATTTTAGTTATTTTGAAATATTAAACCCTACTGGGCGTATACTAATAAAGAATGAAGAAGAATGAATACATATAATAAAATAATGAAGGTGTTTTGGTTGGCTTTTGGTACCATAATGTTTATTGGAGTGACCATAATGTGTTTTATTGAAGGTTTCGAAAAATGGGTGTTTTACTACCCATTAGTTGTTTTGGCCTTTGGTATGTATTTTTTTAAGGTCTGGATGATGAAGCGCATGGAC
>WTIB01000228.1 GCA_011522905.1 Crocinitomicaceae bacterium
GCTGTTACAGGAATTAAGTAATAGACTTACCAAAAAGAGTACAAATAATTTTTTCATAATTTAAGTTTAGTTTCCTAAACTTAATCAAAATTCATTAGAATTATTGTATTATAATTACTGATAATCAAATTGTTAGAAGTGATTTCCCTGTCATTTCTTTGGGTGTCTCAATTTCAAATAAATTCAAAATGGTCGGAGCGATATCTCCTAAGATTCCATTATTCAAAGCTTTAATTGGAGAAGATGAAACGACTATACATGGAACTAGATTTAGGCTATGAGCGGTGTGTGGAGTTCCATCATAATTAATAGCAAGATCGGCATTTCCATGGTCCGCAATAACAATAAATGTATATCCATTTTCAAGACCTGTATTAACTATTTTTTCAAGGCAGGAATCAACTGTTTCAACTGCTTGGACTATTGCCTTGTAAACTCCAGTATGTCCGACCATGTCTGGATTGGCAAAATTTAGGCAAAGGAAATTAGGTTGATGAGTCGTTAATTCTTCCACAACATGTTCAGTAACTTTTGGAGCACTCATCTCTGGTTGTAAATCATAGGTGGCCACTTTTGGAGAATTAACGAGAATTCTTTTTTCATTAGAAAATGGTTTTTCTCTTCCTCCATTAAAAAAAAATGTGACGTGGGGATATTTCTCAGTTTCTGCAATTCTTAATTGGGACTTACCTGAATTTGAGAGGACTTCACCAATGGTATTGGTAATATTCTCCTTATCGAACAGAACTTTAAGACCTTCAAATGATTCATCGTATCTGGTCATACAATAGAAATTTAGCTTTAGCTTTTTCATTGCATATTCAGGAAAATCTTTCTGAGTTAAAGCACTTGTAATTTCCCGAGGTCTATCAGAACGAAAATTGAAACAAATAACAGTATCTCCCTCTGCTATCAAACCATTTTTATCAATTATACTGGCCTCAAGGAACTCGTCAGTAATTCCATTTTGGTATGATGAGGAAAGGGCTTCGTTTGCAGAGCTAAAATCCTCCCCGATTCCATTGACCATTAAATCATACGCTTTTTTTATCCTTTCCCATCGTTGATCTCGATCCATGGCATAATAACGACCAATTACAGTGCTAATCTTGACCTGGTTCTTCTTCGCAACTTTTTCTAAGGTTTGTATAAAACCAAGTCCACTTTTCGGATCGCAATCTCTTCCATCCGTAAATGCATGGATGTAAACATCTTTCATATTTAATTTAGAGGAAAGCTCACAAAGTGCATAGAGATGCTCTTGACTGCTGTGGACTCCGCCATCTGAAACCAAGCCTATAAAATGTACTTTTTTGCCATTTTTCTTTGCTTGTTCAAATGCCTCGAGTAGGAGAGGGATCTTATCAAATTCATTTTGTTTTATGGAATTGTTAATTCGTGATAGCTCCTGATAAACAATTCTTCCAGCACCAATATTTAGATGCCCCACCTCGGAATTACCCATCTGACCTTCTGGCAATCCCACGTATTCTCCGTATGTCTTTAGCTTTGAATTTGGGTAGTTCCTTATCAAAGAATCAAAAAAGGGGGTGTTTGCTTTGTAAATCGCATCAGTGTGATCTTGATTTCCGATTCCCCATCCATCCAATATTATCAGTCCTACTTTATTTTCCATTGGGCATGCTTATCGTAAATATTGATCCGGATGGTTTATTCCTTTTGTATTGAATATTTCCATTATGTAATTCGATGAACTGTTTGGCGATATAAAGACCAAGGCCGCTTCCTTTTTTCGTTCTTGTCTCTTCGTTTCCAATTCTATAAAATTTATCAAATATGTTTGATTGCTCATTTTCAGTAATGCCTGGCCCCTGATCAGTAACAGAAATTAAACATCGATTACCCTTTGTTCTAGCGACTACATCTATTTGATACTCACCTCCATATTTTATGGCATTTTCAATGATGTTAATGATGCTTGTTTCAATCATGAACTTATCAGCAATGAGTTTAACCGATTCCTCAAAATCTAACTTGACTAGGGGTTTCTCAAGTCGCTGATTTGATTTCTTCACAATTTGCGATAAAATCATTTTAAGATCAAGTTCACTTTTATCTAATGTAAGGCCTTTGTTTTCGATACTAGAGGCATGAATAATATTATCAATCAAAATTTTTAATCGGTCGTTTTCTGAAATTGCTTTATCAACTAATGATTGCGTTTGGTCTGAGCTAAGTTTTCTAGAGGATAAAGTTTGGAGCGCCAATTGTATGGAAGTTAAAGGTGTTTTTAACTCATGAGTTACAGAAAGCATAAAGTTATTTTGGCTTTCAGAAAGCTCAATTTCTTTCCTAATTGATTTTTGAATTTGCCAGAATCCCGCCAATAATATCATGATGAAAACCGCTCCTTCGCCGAGAATCATGAATACTCTTCTTGAGCTACCCTTATCCGATGAATCGACAAGAGAACCCAGGTCAATAATCTGATATCCCCACCATAGAAACTGCAGCACTACATATATACCGAGCAAATAGATGATGATGTTTGACCTTTTAGACATTACGCTACTGTTTTAAATAGTAAATTTTTCTCTTTAATGATGCTAATGACTTTTGGTAAACAGGCCATCATGAGTTTTGAAGACTTCAGACTATTATGAAAAAGTAATATATCTCCATCTTTGATTAAAGCTGCTTTTTTTATGATGGTTTCTTCATTCATATTTTGGTCATAATCATGAGCATTCCACGTCCACATAATTATTTTTTTCCCAATCATATTTACTTTTTTTCCCTGCTCTCTCGTGAGTCTTCCGTATGGTGGTCTGAAAAGGGTTGAATTCATTAAGACATCTGTTTTTTTAATGGAATTTATGTATTTCTTACTGCTTGTATGACTCCCTTTTTCATGATTGTAGGTGTGATTTCCAACAGCATGTCCATTGTTTAATATTTCTTGAAAGAGCTCTGGGCAGCTTTCAATTTGTTTCCCTAAACAAAAAAAAGTGGCTTTTATATCTTCTTTTTTTAAAAGCTCAAGCAACCACAATGTGGTTTTTTCCTCTGGTCCATCATCGAAGGTTAAATAGACGCAATCTTTTTTATTTCCTCTCCATTGTCGATTCCTATAAATAGATTGAACGATAAAAGGCACACGAAATAGCGGCATTACTTTTATTTTGGCTTCACTGTGTAATCGTATTCTAATAGCATATTGTTCATCTGTCCCTCCAGTACCTCGCGCATTTCAGAATAAGATTCTTCCAACTCTAATTCGTCTAAACCACTGTATATTTTTGGTAAAACAATTGAATAAACGTAATTAAGTGTTTCAGATATTTCTTTTAAATTTTTCTGCTCAGGGTTGAACATTGGATCCGATGCTATCATATGCATTTTGAAACAAGCATCTGTTGCGGCAAATAAATCGTCGTAGTTACTGCTTATTACTCCCGGAATTACCGAAAAAATGGCTTCACTGTTTTCAAAATACTTGAAAACGCTTTCGTAGTTTTTTAGTAGTTTCTTCCCTAGCTTTTCAGCTTTGTCAGCTGCCCCAAGCATGTAATATAGCTGAACGTGCTCGTGTAGATTTCCACTAGTTCTTGCCTTGTATTTGTCATTTTGGGCTTGATTTATATCAAGAGATGTGATTGGGTCAAATCCTGTTATTTCCCCAAAGTCCAAGACTGTTTCAGGAGGCATTATGGCTAAGGATTTGTCAAGAACTTTCAAAGCTCTTGTTGTATCTCCTTGATAATATAGCTGTTCGGCAAGAAGAACAAAATCTTGACGATAGTGCGATGTGTGCCTTCGGGCATAATAATCAGTGAGCACATTGGCATCAGACATTTGACCATACTCATATGTTTTCATGAGTTTTTCATACATCTTTTCTACATTGAAAAACCGCTGTTTTTGATTTCTGAAGTTTTGATTTCTTGAGACCGAAGGATTAAGTTCATAGGCCACACCTATCTGTTTCAAACATCCTTGAGATAGTAATCTCGTTGCAAGCTTAGAACCTCGATTGCTTGAAAAATAAACACCTCTTTTCCAGTCAAAGTTGGACATAATATCAAGCATCATAATCTCCTCTCTGGTTATCATTGTTTCTCCATCATAGTTTAATGTAATACTTGAACGACATGAATCAGTGGCATTTATAATACCCGACTTTATTGCATTTTCTTTATTCACATCAAGCGTGAAGACACTCGAAGGAAAGATGTTCACTTCTCCACCGTTCTTCATTTGAATTAAACCTTTTTCATCATACATAAATTGCATTGCTTTCTTAAGGTCCACAGTGTTCCAGGTTTTCTCATAACTATCGTAGATATCTGTCATCTGCTTAATTAAACCAACGATCTGATTATATTTTTTCTCATTTAAATCTGAATTTTCCCCTCTATTAATTTTGGATTTTAATAATTCAAGTTCCTCTTCAAGTAATGGATAAACATATTTTATTGTCATAAATTGAGCAAAAAGGCTTTCACTAAAGTCCTTGTTCTGACTATCAATTAGGTACGTATTGATTTTCCTGTTGATCTTTTCTACTTCGCTTTTCGCTTTTGGAGAAACACTTTTCACCTGAAACATGATACTCTGGAGGGCTTGTTGGAATTGTGTAAAATTCCCCTGAGCTTGAGCCAAGTTTTGAGGATTTTCTAGCCTCAACTTAATGATTTCTTTAATTCTTTCGGATTTAATAACAGAGCCCAAGATAATACTGCTCAAATCCAAGAAATACATTTGATCTGTATTTCCACCGTACATTAATATTTGATCCTCCGTAAACTTAATAGGAAGGGGTGCCGATTCATAGGCCTTCATTTTCATTTGATTGG
>WTIB01000258.1:0-1489 GCA_011522905.1 Crocinitomicaceae bacterium
AAATACAACCAAGAAAACAGGCAAAATAATTGCCAAATTGAGTCTTTCATAGATGAGTTCAATCATTTCATTTTGGTGTAGAGCCCCAAACTGATTATTTAGAATGTTTGTCCCTTCATTTAATTGCATATTCATGTATTCATCGGACATGAAAAACTCTGTGAAGATATAATTTTGAAAAACCCACATACCAGCACCTATAATTCCAAACCATACGAAAAGCTGAAATAAGGCTGATAGCCCTATTCCCAACATCTTTCCAATCATAAGCTGCCTTGGCTTGACGATTGATACCAAAACCTCCACAATTCTATTCGATTTTTCTCTTGAAACCCCCCGAAGAATGGACATTCCAAATGTCATAATGAATAAAAATATGACAAGCCCGAAAAACAAGCCAGCCCAGCCTTCAGTTTTTGACTCTATTCCCATTGGATCATTTATATTTCTAAAATCCATGTTTAAGGGCTGCTTTATTTCTCTAAACTTGGGTACAGTTAGATTAGTGAATTCATTGACCAATACCTCCTCTATTCTTCTTTCCGTAGTGAACTTAATTGAGTTCTTTATATCTGATGATAAAAAATCTCTGTAGAATACAAATACTTTTTTATTATTCAGCACTTTCTCATTGATCTCAACCAGCACATCAAATCGTTGATAATCTTTCCCCAATTTGAATTCATCTATTTCCAAATAGCTATCGACAAAGTAGTAATGAATATTTCCATTGTTCTTTGATGAGATCACTCCCTCCATGATATTTCCGGGATCTGCAATCAATACATTGAGCTCTTTTTTACCTTGGTCATTCGCTTTTACCAAAAAATAAGCAAGTGTCAAAACCATCATCGGACCCAAGAAGAGCATAAAAAGAAAGGAGCGGTTAATTACTCTTTCTTTGAACTCACGCATTGCAATAATCCAGCTCTGCTTCATGCTTCCGATTTTTCGTTATTTACCAAATCCAAAAAGATTTCCTGCATGTTTAATCTTTTTCTTGAAACAAACTCAATACTCACATGTCCCTTAATATTGCCAATCAAATCATCTACAGACCTTTCTCCTCTTTGGATAAGTATTGCCTCAAATAAACCTTCTTCGATTTCCTCTTGATTCATGAGCTCAAAATCCGTCCATAAGGCATTTGCAAAGGCAATTTTAGTCCCTCGGTACCTTACGATGAACTTCTTTGATTGGTATTTTTTTTGCAGCTCTGAAAATGATGAATCTGCTAATTTCTCACCCTTATTTAAAAGTAAAATATGCGAACAAGTATCTTGAACGCTTTGCATATTGTGGGTACTTAATAATATGGTCTTCCCATTGCTTTTGAGCTCATTTAGCTCAGTCATGATTAAATCCACATTAATTGGGTCAAATCCACTTAGAGGCTCATCCATTATAATAAACTCAGGATCATGAACAATTGCAGCAATAAATTGAACTTTCTGAGCCATTCCCTTTGATAAAGACTCAATTTTTTGAT
>WTIB01000258.1:1589-4795 GCA_011522905.1 Crocinitomicaceae bacterium
GCAATAAATTGAACTTTCTGAGCCATTCCCTTTGATAAAGACTCAATTTTTTGATTCTTCCAATTAGATACTTCAAATTTATTTAACCAATAATCTATTTGTTTGAACGCATCTGCATTAGACATACCTCGCAGCCGACATAAAAATAAAAGCTGATTTCCTACAGTCATTGACTTATATAAGCCACGTTCCTCGGGCAAGTAACCCATTTGTTTTAAATGTGTTTGATTTAATAATTCACCCTTATACCTAAGATGTCCTGTGTTTGGCGCTATCATTTGATTGATGATGCGAATAAGCGTTGTTTTTCCCGCACCGTTAGGACCCAATAAGCCTGTGATTTCCCCACTAGGTATTTGAGCTGAAATATTATTCAATGCAAGGTGCCTCTGATAAGACTTTGAAACATCACAGATTTCAATCATAGCATCGTAATAATACAAAAAACTTACATAGTTAATTCGTCTCGTTCCAAGTTTCTTTCAACGATGACCATTTGAATATTTTTTTATAAATCAGAAATAAAATGGGAAAAATTGCCAATGATATGACTAAATCAATCCAACCAATTTCAGGAGGTGCTGTATTTACAAATACAGCATTTGTTTGAAAAACCTGCCAGTTGTTTGACACCATTAATGCCGTAAAAATATTATTTGCAGCGTGATAACCAATAGAGAGCTCTAATCCATTATCATATAAGGCTAAAAGTCCTAAAAACACGCCTGATACAACGTAATAGATGATCACATGATTTCCAATAGCCTCAATTTCAGGATTACCTAGATGCATCATTCCAAACATAATCCCAGATAAAATTACAGCATGCTTATTCGAACCAATTTTCATTTTCAAACCCTGCATTAGATAGCCTCTAAATATCACCTCTTCAATCGTAGTTTGTATAGGAATGATAAGAAAGGCGATAATTAAAAGCACCAAAAACTTTGAAACATCAAAGTTCAATTGATATGAATTACTATAAAAAATTTCAAAAAATGTGGTGACGGACAAAACAACGACAATCAAAATAAAGCTAATCAAAGTCCTTTTCCAATCAAAAGAAGGTCTCCCAGTAAAAATTGACTTAATTGATCTTTTATGGATGTACTTTAATGCAAGGAGAAATGAAATAAAAACCAGAATGAAAGGAAACATGAGCCAAAACAGAACTCTATTTTCTCCAAGAACTACAATAAAGTCGCTCATTGATGACCCTGTGTCATCCATACCAGTATGAAGATTGTAATCGATAAATAAACCAAAAGAACCAATTACGTACGAAAGAAAAATGATGGCTATCGTCAAAACGTAAGACGCAGCTCCATTTTCTCCAAACCTTCCTAGATCAATAAAGCGCATCATGAGAACATGTCACGCATTTTGGTAAAGAAGCCTTTGTCCTTATTTTCTGGGTTTGGGATGAAATTTTCCGAATCTTTTAGCTGTTCAATAATTTCCTTTTCCTTTTTAGTCAATTTTGTCGGAGTCCAAATATTGATATGAACAAACATATCACCAGACCCATATCCTTGAACATTGGACAAGCCCTTTCCTCTCAAACGCAAAACTTTACCACTTTGAGTACCAGGTTCTACCTTAATTTTTGCCTTTCCTGAAATGGTAGGAACTTCAACACTCGCACCCAAAACAGCATCCATAAAACTAACGACTGCCTCATAATGTACATTATCCCCATCTCTTTTTAATTCTGGATGTTCAATCTCTTCGATGACCACCATAAGATCTCCAGGAACCCCATTAAACGGGCCTGCATTACCTTTGCCCCTAACATTTAATTGCATACCTTCCTCAACACCAGCCGGAATTTCAATTTCTATAACCTCTTCTTGTCTTTTCAAACCATTTTGGTCCGCACCTGCAGGTTTTTTGTCAATCATTTTTCCTGCTCCTTGACAAACGTTACAAGTGGATTGCGTTTGCATGGCACCTATAAAAGTTTGGGCCATCCTTGTTATTCGACCCGTCCCATTACAATTCGAACATGTCTTATAGGTTACGCCTTCGGCATTAACCAATTTATTTACTTTAATTTTTTTCTTTACACCATTCGCGATATCCTCAAGCGTCAGCTTCATCTTTACCCTAAGGTTGGAACCTTTAACCACTCTAGAACCTCCTCTACTTCCACCAAAGCTACCTCCGAAAGCGCCTCCAAAGATGTCTCCAAACTGAGAAAATATATCATCCATATTCATCCCAGCTCCCCCTCCAAAGCCTTGCCCCATACCAGCATGACCAAATTGATCATAACGAGATTTCTTTTCGGGAGTGCTTAAAACTTCATATGCTTCAGCGGCTTCCTTAAACTTTTCCTCCGCAGCCGAATCATCAGGATTTTTGTCCGGATGGTACTTCAGTGCAAGTTTGCGATAGGCTTTTTTAATTTCTGAATCAGAGGCTCCCTTAGAAACACCCAAAACTTCATAATAATCTCTTTTTTGGCTCATTTAACTCGGTTTATTGTCCGACAACTACTTTAGCATAACGCAATACTTTATCATTTAACAGATAACCCTTCTCAACGTCATCAATAATTTTACCCTTAAGCTTTTTATCTTCAGTAGGCATATTAGCAACCGCTTCATGCACCTCAGGATCAAAAACTTCTCCTTTCGCTTCCATAGGTTTTAAACCTTTGGTCTTAAGGATACCAGTATATTTATTATAAATCAATGAAAATCCTTCCTTGATAGCTACAACATCCTCCGAATCCTCGTTATTTGAAATAGCTCTTTCAAAGTCATCAATTACTGGAATTAAATCTTTCAGCAGATCTGCATTCGCATTCGTAATTATGTCTAATCGCTCCTTATTGGTTCTTTTTCTGAAGTTTTCAAATTCAGCATAAAGTCTCATGAATCGATTATTTAACTCATTATATTTTTCTTCAGGAGTTTGCTCTTGCACTTCGTCCTTTCCAGCATCATCTTCTTGATTATTGGAATCTACAGCTTGTTCTTGAGTATCTTGTGACTTTTCATCAAGATTCTCATTACCCTTTTTGTTCGTCTTCTTTTTTACTGCCATAAATACATTGTTTTTACCGTTTCCTTTCTGACAAAGAACTTGCCACAATTGTTTTTAAGACATGCTGTCATATATTTGTCTATTTTGTACGCAAAAGTGTCAGAATTAAGTTGAGAATCAAAATTAAATACATTAAAAATCACTATGTATTCAGA